>NZ_CDLCQJ010000092.1:0-5184 GCF_975850365.1 Candidatus Hodarchaeum mangrovi
AGTTCGAGCTGGTGTAAGAGACTCGCAAAATACACAGAGAAATAACCACCTATTAGATCTTGGTATTGAAATAGTAGATGCTGATTTAATGAACCCTGAGACCCTTCAAAAGGCGGTTGAAGGCGTTGATGGAATTTTTCAGGTTGCAGCAGTCTTTGCCCTCAAAGCAAAAGATCCGCAATCTGACATTATCGATCCTTCTGTAACTGGAGGATTAAATGTTCTTAAAGCTGCAAAAAAAGAAGGGGTGAAACGCATTGTTTGGACTAGTAGTATGGCAGCAGTCGGAATGGGAACCACTCCTGACAAACCTTTTAATGAGGATGATTGGTACCATCAAGCTAAAAATCCCTATTATTATGCTAAATATAAAGCGGAGTGGGAAGCATGGAAGTACGCGGATGCTAATGATTTAGACCTAATAACAATTAATCCAGGATATATTATTGGCCCAAATTTCTATAGACATACCCCGACAACTCAGATTATGGAAGATATGTTATCAAACAAATTTCCAATGATTCCGCCTATGCGACTTAATTTCGTTGATGTTAGAGATGTTGCTTTAGCTCATATCTTAGCTTACGAAAAGAAAAAGGCAAAGGGGCGTTATATCTGTGCAACAAATATCTTAACTTTTAAAGAAACCTTAAAATTGCTTCATGGTTTGTACTCCGAAATAAAGGTACCTCGGTTTCAGATGTCTCCTCTGTTAATGAAAATATTTGCAATTTTTCTACCAGATGTTACACGCGAAGAAGCAAGGGTTAGTGTTGAAACCTGTATTTATACAGATACTTCGAAAATTCAGAGAGACCTTGGTTGGAAACCAAGACCCCTCAAAGATTCATTGCAGGAAACAATCCAATGGATTAAAAATAACGGGTTCCCTTCAAATACTAAAAAATAAAAATCGAGACGGATAAATAATGACACTAATAAATCGAAAACAGATTTGGGATAATGATAATGCACCAAGAGTGATCACATCAACTCTAGGTGTTCTTGTTGGATTAGCTGGTATAGAACATGGGATTCTAGAAGTACTTCAAGGGAAAATGACTCCAGATAGCATATGGATTGATGCAATTGGTCCAAGACAAAGGTTCTGGGAGTATGCAACTGAAAAAGCTATTACAATAATTCCTAACTATTTCTGGACAGGTGTCCTTGCAATATTTTTCGGTCTAATTGTAACAATCTGGGCAATTTTTTTCATTGAAAAGAAATATGGTGCTCGAATCCTGTTTCTTCTTTCAATTATACTCTGGTTGGTTGGAGGTGGCTTTGCACCAATATTCTTTACTATATTTGCCACACTTACGGCAACTAGGATAAATAAACCGCTAACTTGGTGGTATGTACATCTCTCTGATAATGTACGGAGATTTCTTGCTAAGTTATGGCCGTATTCTCCTATCGCTTTAGTGATAATTTTCTGGACGGGAGTAGAAATCGCAATTTTTGGATATCCATTACTGTGGTTCATTAATGCCGATCTAACTTATGGTATTCAATGGACTTTAGGTTTCAGCATGCTTGGATTAATGTTGATAGCCATCCTCTCCGCATTTGCTTATGACATCCAGAATCGGTCCCTTTCACAGCAAGTTAGTAGCCTATAATCCCAAACATCTCTAAACGAATCATTAACCTCAATCAACAAACATTTGGGGATTTATTGTGTGAGGAGGGAATTTTTTGTCAAAAAATATTTTAATTGTGGTTTTTGATGAATTAAATAATCTCTATGAATATATCGAAACTAATTGTCTGTTAGCTACCAAGCACGATCCGAAATCTTTCTTTTATTTCTTCTGGATGCCAAGGAATATTTTCTAAATCCTTTTTAGACACTTTGATGATTAAGTGTAAAATTGAAAAAGTATCTGAATTGAGAAATTTAGTTAAATCGTAATCTAGATGGTCCTGCGAGGCTCTTTTGGAACAATAAAATTCTATATTTAATGAATTAAAGAATTTAGAATAATTAATAACTGAAGAAACAGTTTTTTGGCCGCCAGTAGTATAATATTGGTTATTATCAAGAATGAGAATTTTCAGATTCTTAGGTTTGTAAAAAACAGCAGTAATAGAAGAACCTAAACCCATTAAAAAGTTACCATCTCCTGTTATTACGATAACTTTCTTGTCTGGGCTAGCTAATGCCAAACCTAATCCAACAGAAACTGGTAAACCCATAGAACCTCTGAGATAAACTTGAGGTTTAGGAAGAAAATGATAAGCTTCCCTACTGATGTTTCCATTAGAACTTACAACTATATCATTCTCATTAAGATGGCTTTTTAGAGCAGAAATTACTTCATAACCCTTCATTGACACAATACTCCTTTTCTGACAAGCAAAGCGACTGGAGAGGAAGTTTCCTCCATTTTTTCTATAGCTACAATCATTCTTTTTTCCCAATTTTCTTCTAGTAAATCCCAATAAGGAATCTTTAAGGCTTTCAGAACTGGTTCATTTACTTCCCCCATAAGTGAATGTTCAGGAAAATCTTTATCGATTTCTAGCCCTCTATAACTGATTAGCATTAGTATTGGTAGTTTGTATAACTGGGCTAATGAAGTCAAAGCGTCTCCGATATTTCCTAAACCACTATTTTGCAGGTAAACAATTGCTCTCTTATCTGCAAAGGCTACACCAGAAGCAATACCTATAGCTTCATCTTCCCTAGTAACATAAATGTGTTTTAATTTTGTTTCTGCTTCATGAGAAACTAAAAAAGCTAGAAAATCCTTAAAATAAGAGCATGGCACACCACTGATATATTGAAATCTCTTCTCTAAGAGTGCTAAGAATTTATTTGGATCAATCATTATACATCATCATTATTTAGTATAATTAACTGAATAAATTTCTATCAAAGTAAGTTCAACAGAAGATTTTTGATTATAATAAACTTTTCAACACATTTTTTAAGTTTTAAAAGAATAGATAATCCTTTGAATTTTTTTCTCAAACCTTTATTTTGTATGAAAACAGTTTAATTAAACTAGCATCCTATGATTGAAGCGAGGTAGGATTAAGTAATGTTGAGATATCACGTGAGCATAGAGTCAGAATTTAAAGTAGCAGTAATGATAAGGATTAGCAAACAAAGGACGAATGATGTGATTGTGTTCCTTCATGGATTTGGTTCATCAAAGGAGCACTTCATTAAAGCCTTTTCCAATAAGTCCTTGAATGACGTTGATCTTGTAGCTCTTGATCTTATAGGCTTTGGTGAGAGCAGTAAAAATAAGGAATTCAGTTATAGTATGACAGATCAAGCAACAATGGTCATGAAAGTCTTGGAAAAGTTGGTTATTGATACCTTTCATCTGTGTGCTCATTCCATGGGTGGATTGGTAGCCCAAGAGCTCGCAGAAAGATTTCCTGAAAGGGTGTTAACATTTATGAACCTCGAAGGGAATCTTACTATCGAAGATTGTTTCATGACAGGTTTAGTTTTCAAGAGTAGCTTCAATGAGTTTCAACGAAGGGGAAGGAAGGAACTGGAAGAGCAAATTGATTTTAGAGTTTCGTGCGATCCTAGTCTGCTTTCCTACTTAAAAACATTTAGACAAGCTTATACACTAGCTCTGTATAAAAGTGCTGAGGATACAATTAAGATTTCCAAGGATCCACAGCTGATAAAGAGGTTCATTGATCTACCCAAGAAATGTTACTTTTACGGGGAAAAGAATAGGGGAAAATTCTCAGCTGAGAAAATACTTCATGAAGCTGGCCTACAAGTTTTTTACATTGAAAAAGCAGGTCATTCAATGGCGGAAGAAAACCCTGATCAACTTTATGCTTATGTCAAAGATTTTATCACCACTAACAAATGACAAACATTGAATTTTATATAAAATTAAATTTACATTCAGCAGAGTGGAGATATTTTTCTAATCCTGTATTAATATAGGTTGTAATGGATTTACTATTTTTCCACCTTTTTTTATAAAGGGAAATCCAATGGTCACAATTACAATTTTTTTAGCAGATGAAAACGAAATGGAATATGAACAGAGTTTAAATAATTCTAGAGTTGTTTACTTTCAGATTTGTGAATTATATGGTGTTTCGTTAGAAAAATTAATTCCAGTTAAAGGTGGTCTTGTTAATCTAATCTATGAATTTACTCAAAATGGGACAAGTTATATTATTCGAGTAAGTTCACATAAAAGCAAACAAGAAATACAATCGGAATTAGAATGGATCCTATTTCTTAATATGTACGGGATTTCAGTTTCAATTCCAGTTCCCTCTATTCAAAATAACCTTATAGAATTGCTTCAGTATAACCGAAGAACCCTCCCCTGTGTTTGCTTTAAGAAAGCTATCGGGAAATCACTCCTTAAATCACCTGAGTTAATGGATAAATCGCTTTGGAATAACGATTTGTGGATCAAATTGGGTCATCTCATGGGAAAAATGCATATATGCACAACTTTTTATAGTCCAAAAGACTCTATTGCTTATAAACAAATAGATGAGGATACTATCTTCGATTCTGATGTTTTTTCTGAAAAACCTGAACTCAAGGAAAAATTTTTTAGCATAAAGAAAAAAATTCTTAATCTTCCGCGTCCTAAATACGCCTATGGCCTCGTTCATAATGATATAAACTTTTGGAATTTTGTATTAGCAGAAGAATCACTTATACTATTTGATTTTGATGACTGTGGCTATAACTGGTACATTCATGACATCACTACCACATTTCATATGATTTCAACGTATGTACTATCTTCAGGAGAGTATTCATCTTTTCCTAAATTTTTACGCGCATTTTGGATTGGTTATAGATTAGAATATTCTTTAGATCCTTATTGGATAAGTTTAATTCCACTATTTCTTCGTTTTCGGTTATTTCACGATTATTTTGTGTTTAATCGAATGTATCAGAATAAAGAATTCGATCCTGAAGATATGGATTTCTTTCTTCAAATAATAATTGACTTAGAAGAGCGAATTCATTCTGATAGACCTTTCATCGATTTCCCTGTCGAAAAATGGTTGGAATACGCGGATTTTTAAAATTAGAAAAATAATAAAGATTATCAATAAAGTAAAGATAAACAGGTTAATGCGCCTTCACATTTTTGAAATTCTGTTATGTCTAATGTTATGACCTCAAATCCTTGTTCCCTAATCATCTTAGTTACTGCGGGATAACCA
>NZ_CDLCQJ010000093.1:0-5926 GCF_975850365.1 Candidatus Hodarchaeum mangrovi
AGAACTCAAAAGGTTTCGAGAAGAAGCAACAGTCTTAGAAATAAAAGAAAAAAACAGGAAGTACGAATTTATATTAGTGTTTGTTCGAAATTAGGAGGAAATCGTACAAAACGCTGATCTTGTAAAAAGTTTAGTCGAAAATGGTGTTCTTTGGTTTGCTTATCCTAAAAAATCATCAAAAAAATATAAATCAGATATTTCACGAGATGAAGGATGGAAACCATTAAAGAATCAACTATTTGAAGGTGTAAGACTAATAGCGATCGATACAGACTGGTTTGCATTAAGGTTTAGGCATATTAACGGCATAAAGTCGTTTTCTAAGGAGTAAAAAAAACATCATCAGATTAAAAGAGGGAATTAGATACTGAAATAATAATTTCAAATGGTTTTAAAGCCATAAATCTGTTGATAAATACTTCAATCCACTATCAGGTAATAAGACAATAATTGTTTTATCTCTTAACTTATTTTTTAGTAAATCAATTGCTGTAGCAACATTTGCCCCTGAAGAGAAACCAGCAAAAATTCCTTCTTCCTGTGCTAATCTTCTAGTCATATTAATTACTTCCTCATCAGAGACTTGAAGAAAACCATCAGGGACTATATTTTCTAGATACTTCAGCTCAGCCATGTTATATCCTCCTCCTTGAATTTTATGGTCAATATTAGTAATTTTTTTCCCAGCTAGAACCGCCACACTCGTAGGTTCTACTATATAACATTGTATTTTTGCATTATATTCCTTTAATGCTTTGTATATTCCAGAAAAACTCCCTCCTGACCCCACAAAATCACAGAAAGCATCAATATTACCATTGGACTGTTTAATTATTTCTTTTCCTGTATGCAAATAATGAGCTCGCCAATTTCCATCTAGTTTGAATTGATCTGCTCTAAATGCATTATATTCTTTTGTAAGTCTTTGTGTCTCCTTTTCCACCAATGCTAATGAATCACCTGAAACTTGTCCTGAAATTGCTCCTGGAGCTTGATCTACTAATATTACCTTAACCCCAAAGGCTCTCATCATTCTGGCCCGTTCTTCTGTGTTTCCTTTACTCATAACAGCTATGAATGGATATCCTTTGATTGCACAGACTATAGCAAGACCAGTACCTGTATTTCCACTTGTAAGTTCAATTATTGTTTGACCAGGTTTTAGAATCCCAGCATTTTCAGCTTCTTCAATCATTTGTAATCCAATTCTATCTTTTTTTGAATATCCTGGGTTTAAAAATTCCAATTTAGCCAAAATACGACCAGAAGCCCCTTCTGTATTCCTAACCAATCTTTTTAAATCTACTAATGGTGTATTCCCAATTACATCCAATATAGAATTACAAGTTCTTCTAGAGAAATCCATAAACAACCTTTCCTTTATTTGATTAATTTAGAAATATAACAAATAGCCATTAGATAATCTTGGAGAATTGAGTTCAATGTTCTCTTTAACCTCAAGAGATTTTTTAAAATAACTCGGGTAATAGCCTTTATACCTGAATCAAAAGAATCCGACAAAAACCTTGATGGAACAAAATTCTTTTTCATTCATTATTCAGTAAATTCTAGCTATATAACGAATTTGGTAAATAGAAAAAAATAATTAAAAGGAAAAGTGGAAACTGCAGAATCTAATTCTGTAATCATTCAGTTTGTAAAACATCTAATCAGTTCCGTATTCACCAACAATAAAAGTAGCATGATACGAAGTCTTTGGAATAATCTCGGTTGAGATAGGATATGGCTTTAGCTCCTTAAACTTTGCATAATATTCCATAAAGGAAGCTTTATGTGAATTACTTGAATTTAAAATAAAATTTCCTAGATCCTGACCATTAAATTCTATATTAATCATTAATGAAACTGTTCCTTCCCATATACAGATTACATCACTAGGACATCTTGAATCTTCTAATACATCAAGAAATTTTAGTTTAATTCCATGATCCTTTATAACTACTGAGTCTCCAACGTAAAGAGAAAATTCGGTGCCGATTTCACCAAAATTATCAGCTACTGATTGTTGCAACATAAAATAAGCAATCGAGGTTACACTGATAATAGTAAATAAAGAAATGAAGATAAATAACATTCGTTTTGAACTCAATTCAAATTTCTCCTAAATAAGAAGAATGGTTTTTTATCTTAAAATACTACTGATTAGAACACATGTTCTATAACGCGGAACATCCTCAGAATATCTAATATCATTTATTGGATAGTAAACGAACTATGCTTCGGTTTGAAAAAAAGGTGATTTAAGAATAGCTTTACTATTTTTTTGATAATAATCATACTACATTTCTGAAAATAATCCATTATCTGACTATTAAAAAGAGATATTGGCCGAACCTTTCAGATAATCTATGAGAAATATACATTCACACCCCCTCATCTCACAGAGTAAAGAAAAGAAGGAGATTGCTTTGTTAAAAAAAGATATAACTTTTAACTAAAAAAATACCAAATTATTATTGAATATGAAGAATTAACTAAATATGGAAATACAATTATACAGGAAATAAATGGATTTTTCAAATCTCAGCTGAAGAGCAAGCTTTTATTCGGAAAGATAGGATAGAGGTGTTGTTATTTATTGAAAGTGGATGATTTATTAAAAGATCTGAAAGGTAAGAAAAAATTGCGTGAGATAAAATTCAATGCTTTGAGAGAAACTGATCGGGCTGAATTATGGTATTATATGGGGCAGTTGACTATTCTCGACTATGTAATCAAATACTTGGAAGGGGAAACTTTCCCAAAGAAGACAACAATAATGGTAAACAATGATATATCATAGAAAGAAACCACTTTTTTTTCAATCTAATTTTTCCAACAATTCTGAGCTAATAATTTGCTGAAGCTCCCAGGGAGGAACTCGGATGAGTTTAAAAAGCAATTTATTAAAAGCATCTGTTTTATTTGAGGGAATAGTAATTTTATCGACCGTTGTCCCTAAAATATGTTCAAGAATTGTAAAAAAGGATTTCTCTTGGATAATCATCTGATCTCTGATTCTAACCATAATTTCATCAGTGATTTCTCTAGCTGTGGAGAAAAAAACAGGATCAGTATCGTTCCAACCATTTTTACGAACATATTTATGCCAATAAATAGGTGGACCAAATGAAACAGAAATATATGAGTTAAATGTTGGAATTATTTTACCCCGCGATAATGCTTCAGCTGCCCCATGAATATAAGTGGGGATGACTGGGACTCTTCCATTAAGGGCTAAAACAAGTCGACCAACTCCAGTTTTTCCTTCTTTGATCAGATTGAAATAATCATGATAGGGAGTTCCAACAATCCGTTTCCCCTGGGGAGCGATAATAATACCTATCCCCTGCTTCAATAATTTAGCAGCATAGTTTAATGCTAATTCAGGCTTTTTAGGATAAATGGGAAAAGCACCAACATGAGGAGCTAGACGAAAAAACCAATTCTCTTGCATGATATTTCCAGCACCCATTAGAGCAATACGAGTTCTGGGTCCACGGGGAACTACAACAGCACTGGCCGCGATAAAACCATCAAGATGGCTTCGATGGTTAATACAAAAAATAATTGGGGTTCCTTCGGGAAACCTATTTAAATAATGTCGATTATGAACCTCCAATTTAAAAAATATACTCAGAAAACGTGGAATAACAGCAACAGGAAAAAAAGTGTAAAAGGCTCTATGGATAAAAGACCATTGAGCCATTGTTGTTTCTGGGACTTGCATAGGTGTTCACTAAGGGATTTATACAATGAATTACAAAAAAATCTTTAATCTTTTACGTATATTGCTAGATATAATCCTTTGTAATAACTAGAGAGTTATTTTAGTTTTGTGGTTCATGAGTAAAAGAGAAATAACAAGAACTGTTTTAGGAGAAATCAAGGAGATCTAATTTAATGCAGCACGAAGAACGTCATATTGCTAGTTCAGATAATTTAAAACTTTTTTTACAAGTTTGGAAACCAAAAGAGGAACCAAAAGGTATTATTCAGATTATTCACGGACTTGGAGAACATTCAAACCGATACATCAACGTTATAGAGACCCTTATTCCAGCAGGTTACGCTATATATGCTTCTGATTTAAGAGGACATGGGAAAAGTGAAGGTCCAACAATGTTTGTAAATGAATTTGATGATTATAGAAAAGATCAGCAACTTATCAGCAAAATAATTCAGGAAGACTACCCAAGAAAGCCAAAGTTTTTGCTTGGACATTCATTAGGAAGTACGATAGCTGTTCTACTTGATAATTTAAATTCCTTTAATGGTTTGATACTTTCCGCATCTGGAATGAAGGCAGGTGGATCTGTACCAAGTATTCTTGTCAAATTATCAGCTATACTGGCGAAAATAATTCCTAAGCTGAAAGTAAGTACTTCAATAAAAGGAGAAGATCTATCAAGAGACACTGTAGTAGCACAAGGTTATATGGAAGATCCACTAGTTTATAAATCAGCTACCGTTCGATTAGGCAACGAGTTCTTCAAAGCATTAGAAAAAACACATTCCGTTTTAGAAAGGATCAAAATACCATGTTTAGTAATATCAGGAGAAAATGACACTCTTATGTTGGGAGCTAGTGAAGTTTACGAGAAGATCGGGTCACAAGATAAATCCCTGAAAATAATAAAAGAGGCACGACATGAAGTATTTAATGAAATCGAACCCTCTAAATCTGAGGCCCTTTCTGAGCTTCAAATGTTTCTAGACAAACATTTATAGATGTCAAATCTCCATTAATCCTACTTCTGAAGTCTATTATCAGCAACTTGGGCAATTCCCCTCATAAATTTTTATAACATTGTAATTCAATAATCTTTTCAACAATAACATCCATAATATTACCCTTATCAATAATTAATCCAGACTCCCATCTTTGATCAGAAAAAAAGCATATATGAGCGTAAAAAGTGGTATAAATGAAAAAAATAAATTTACAATCAGCTAGCTTAATTTTAATTGATGATGGAGGAGTCATGAACGATAATAATGCACGAAGTCATCAATGGAAGGAATTAATTGCAGATTATTTTATTCCAATTTATGGGGGATCGAGATCGAGATGGAAAGAAGCAAATCAGTATGCTTTGAATAATTTATTAAGTAGATATAATAAGACCATCACGGAAAACCCTCTGGTTGATTTCAATAGCTATTGGAAACTGGAAATGACTCATTGGATAAAAGATATGTTTAGAATAGTAAATATTGACCTTCCATCGGAGAAAAAACTCTTTACATTAGCTAAAAATGCTGGAGAATGGATTACTCCACGAGTAAGGGCAGCTTATCCAGGAGTAGTTAAAACTATAGAAACCTTATCTGATAAAGGATTTCAATTATGCACTGCTTCTGGAGAAGTATCATGGGAACTTAATGGTTATTTAACAGGAATGATGATTGTAGAGTTTTTCACAAAGTTATATGGACCAGATTTAATTAACACAGCAAAAGCAAGTACCTCTTTTTTCAATAAAATTTTACAAGAAAGGACTGTAAACCCAAAGAATGCGATTCTTATTGATGATTCCCTTTGGCAGCTTGAATTAGCTTCAAGCGTGGGAATAAGAACTATTCATGTCTTAAATGACAAGTCATGCAATTCAACTAATTGTGATGTTCACATTAATAGCTTACAGGAATTAATAAACCTAATTTGACTGGGAAGTCAACTAGCTCTAATACAGAACCCATAATAAATTTAACCAGTGGCTTCTTGTTAGCTTTTACACTGGTTGCATTAAAAATACTCACTTGGAAAAAACGGCAAAAAAACACTAAAAATTAGTGATTATCTCAATCTAATACAAAATCAGGGGGAAGGAGAGCTGTAAAAAATCCTTTCTTGGAGAGACAAATAAGATCAACCTGCAAAGAATAAGGAAAGAATTTGAAAAAAAAACGCTGACCAGTAAGA
>NZ_CDLCQJ010000094.1:0-70943 GCF_975850365.1 Candidatus Hodarchaeum mangrovi
AATACAAGAAGAAAAAAAATTAAGAAATAATGAATAAATGCTAATAGAGGATGTTCCATATCTTTTAACAAAAACTAGAATATTTAAAGAAAAGAAATTTAAAATATTAAGTTATTGATAAACGATTTCAAAGTTGCATTAGTGAAGGAGGCTCTCAATCCTCATATACGGAGAGTTTCTCTAGGATTGCGGAGAAATTGGTTAGATAGACATTTATGTTTTCCGGGTACTTTATCTATAACTAAATTGTAACTTGTACTCTTCGGTATACAGAGAAGCCAATTGTTACGAAAATTCAACTTGAAAATACTCAATAAAAATCAAATTTTAACTAATAAGTGCTATAATAGAAATTAAACACCTAAAGCAGATCTTTACCAAAATTTCCTCCTAAATCAGAAAAATTTTACTCAATGAAAGTTATTCAGTGGTTCATCAGAATAGTACAGTTAATCTGGAGGTTATTCTCTTAAGCTGGAATAGATGGAATAATACCACTCTGCGAGTGAAAAAGTTCCTTCCCATAGAATTTTTGCAGGAAAAAATAAAATTTGCCCATCCTCAGAGTGGGTTAATAGTATTAGGGAATACACGGGGGTATCCAGAGTTTCAAGAGCAACTTAACAACCTGTTTGTCAAACAATTTAAATTTATACTCTATATTATCTATGATTATAAAGAAAATTATTTTATTCAATCCCTTTTGAGGTCTAGTTGGGCACTACATAAAATAACAGGACGTGCTATTTTAGATGGAAGCATAGACAGTAGAAGTCTTATAGATCTGTTTCAGGTTAATCCACGATTAATAATTTCGGTGAAAGAATTATCCACACCCTTTCGTATTAAGTACTGGCAATTACTTAACACTCAAATTCGAAAATTCTTCGTTGAAGGGCATGTAGAAAGTATTCCCCATGCTTTTGTTTGGTTAGACAAATCCCTATTCGTTGAAGATATTGAAACTTTCGAGCATTTTCGTCTTCTTAATTTATGGGGGGATGATTATGGATTACGTTTTGGATTGTCTTTAGAGAGTTATGTGAATCTTTCTTATCCTGCTAGGACTTTATTCAATATTTTCATCCTATTTCCTGGCGTAAAATCACAAGAGGTAAAGGAATTAATAGACAATTTAGATACAGATAGAAAAATGAAATCTTATTTGTATCAACAATATTATCAATTAAAGCCTCATCAGGCCTTGGTTGTTTCCCGATTGAAGATGTTTGAACCTTTTATCCTAGATATTCAAATTCCATGAAAAACTCTTTAATCTGTTCTTAATTTTGTTAACTCCTTTTGAAAATTAGCGTGGTTTTATGTTTTAGTACTTAGATTAAAGGAGTATGGAGAGATTTCAATTGCCTCAATGATAAGTTTATTAGTAGGATATGTTAGTCATACAAACATGTGTTAGTCTAACTAACAAGAGAGTACAATTGAAAAGAAAAACTTTAACCTCAGGAGTAAACTTCTATTGGGTCATGAAGAGTCTCAAAGTGATAGTTTCTATGATGTTGTTACACTCCTTAATCGGTGGGAGAAAGATCTCCGTCGTGGTCTTCTTCAGCTCATGATACTCATGTTCATCCGCTTACGAACTCCTGAAGCCCATGGTTATGGTTTAATTAAATTAATTCAGGATACAGGAATTAAAACAATAAAAGCAGGCACCATTTATCCTTTATTGGGACGAATGGAGAAAGATGGGCTTATTTCAGCCAATCTCGCTTATGATCCAGATACTGGAAGCTCAAGAAATATGTACACTGTTACCTCATTTGGTGATCAGATTATTGACCAAATGATGCAAATCTATGGGTCTTATGATGCTATTATTGAATCACTTTATTATGAAATTGAAAAGAATCACACAAGTAAAAGGTGAATTATATGAAATCATTAGATGTAGATGCAAAGCATCTTATTCGTAATTATGTTGATAGTATTGAGGAATATCTCCGTAACAAGGGTAATCTACACCCCAATGAAATTGATTCCCTCCTTAATGAAATAAACGATTTTATCCATTTGAGGAGTCGGGAGCTATCTGAAGAAGACCGTGTGCATTATGATGTTGTTTTAAAAGCTATTGATGAGTGTGGGTCGCCATCTGAAATTGGTGATGCATTTTTGGAGTTACAAGAAGAAGGGGGGTCTAGTGAGGATTTCTGGAAGAGAATAGGGGTTTCATCTCCCATGATTGATAAACTAAATCTTTCAAAAGCTTCCTCTGCTACATCTCATCCATCAACACCCCCCAAATCTGTCTATCAAGAAAAAATTGCTGACTCCCGTATCCAGGCTCGTAATTATTTCTCTGTTTTAATTCAATCTATCTCGAATTCATATGGTAAATCATTAATCTTCATTTTTTATCGATTTTTCTTTCTTTACTTCATCAGTTTTATTTTTATTTCATTAATTGTAAGTCGTCCCGAAGACATATTTAGTTACTACTTCGACATTGCTCCATATTATATTAATCCTGAACTAATTATATTAGATGTAAATGGAGCCAGTTATTTAACCAACAACCTTCTATCAACTTATACAATAGCGAGTATATTACTAGTTTTTTGGGAAGGTATTGTGATTCATAGAATTAAGACTTGGCTTCATTTCACCCGTTCTTTTAATCGTCGGATTGATGATGCTCTAATTATCTGGGTATCTCGATTTGGCTTTCTTCTTCTTCTTTTCAAAGGAGCAGCGTTGTATGTACCTTATTACATTTTTTTCTTACCAGTTTGGATTATATTATTTGTTTTATTAGAACGTCAGTTGAATTCGGTCTTATGGGCCCAAAGGATTGCTCCTTGGATAACTAATTTTGGTTTAAGCCTAACAAATCCCTCTTATAAATCAGATTCTCAGAATAAACCTTCATTCCTCAACTTGGAATGGTTCCGTTATAATATGACAATTCCACAACGTATTCTATTTATATTTACCTTTCTATTATTTTTGATTATGATGCTCTTTCCCTTCACATTTTTATCAATCACAACTTATTCTTCACAAACTTGGACTCGTTCAGGGTATGACATTGCCGGTCTTTGGTATTACGTAACCATATTTAACCAGGTTGGTATTGGAGTTATAGCATTAACAATTTTTTACTCAGTAATAGTCCGATTTCAAAAACATATATTAAATACTACTATTCTTAATCATGGACCTATTTTTGAAGCAGGATTACAACCACAATTATGGTTAAATCGTTTAGTTCTTCTTCAAATGGGTGTTATAACTTGGATGCATGGTGGTCATTTCGATTATATTCCTCTAGCATTTTTAATTATCAGTCTTTTTTTCCTTTCTGAGTTATTCTTAAGTAAAACTGACGGATCTTTGATTAAAACACTTTTCGCTGCTTTTCTTTTAACTCTTAGTGGTGCTGAGAGCTCAGAGAAAATAAAACCTATTGATGCTACCATCTCACCCACCTCATTTGGTAAACCAACTCAGATTATTCCCTCAGAAAAGTTAACTACACCAAATCTACCTTCATTTCAAAAGATGATTTCGCCATTAAGTAAACAAGAAAATAAAGTGAAAAGCACAACCCCAAGTCCTCCAAGTGTTCAGGAACCCCCTTCGACTTTAATTGCATCTAAAAAAGGTAGACTAACAAGATTTTTGTTCTTTTTCTTCAAATCCATTGGTCGTTTTTTGAAAAATGTCTTTACAGTCTTTTATCCTTTTATTAGAGCTATAACTATAACTTTAGCAATATTTATAGCAACAATTTATGAAATTGTAATAATGTACGTGATTTTGGTTACTGGGAATAATGTTGAAGGATATTATGTTATACCTACTTTTTCTATTGACCTCTCCTTTCTTGTTGGATTTCCATATGTAAAACAACTAGGACCATATACAGTATGGATTTATTATGCGTTAATTTTAGTAACAATTCATGCATTTATTGTAATTTTCTTAGGAATGTATAGCCTCTTTCAGAGAGATCAAGAGGGTTCGCTTTTAAGGATTGGAAGAGGTCTTACTCGTATTTATCTTCTGTGGATGTTTCTTTATCTTCTAATTTGGGGATGGGTTTGGGATATTTTCATTCAAATTAGATTAATGTGCATTCTTCTGATTACGTTTTTCTTTGAAATTGCGAATCTAAAAATTCGTTCTGATCGAAAAAGATTAGGACTTGTAATACCAAAGCCTTCTAAAACCTCGAAAAAATCAGTTAAAAACGAAATATGAAACCAAGATTGAGGAAATAAGAAAAAAAGATAGGGGAACCTATCTTGTTCCTTTTTTATTCTTCATCAAGTTATGCTAGTTATATGACTTAATTGGATTGGCTAATCTTAAACATTTAAAAAGAGGATTCAATTTTTGAATTTTTGGTTGGAATATCGATGATGAGTACGAATGCTCAGTATTGTACAATTTTTGCAGCACTCGTTACTCCTGATACCGTGTCTGGCTAAAATTTTTGAAGATTTGAATGAAACTCCAACCAAAACGTGTTTTTTTCTCATCGTCGTCAGGATAGTCTTCTGAATCATACTTAATGCCATTATCTTATGGATTCCATCCTTTTGAGTTTTTTAGGTCTAAATTTATCTACCTGAGTTGAAAAATTATGAGAAGATGTCTGAGAAGTGAGTAGAATGTCCAGAAAAGATCGGAGTTACTTCACTTTAGATCAATTAAATCGAAATGAAAAAATCTTTCTTATCACTGGATTGGATATAACTGTCCTTATCACTCCTGTGATTGTTTTAGTCTGGTTAGAAGCAGGATTAAATTTTGATGAAATGTTGTTACTTCAGGGGATCTTTGTATTACCAATTATCCTTCTAGAAGTTCCTAGCGGATCTCTCGCTGATTATTGGTCACGAAAAGGTTGTATCGTTTTATTCCATCTATTATTTGGCTTAGGGATGTTTCTTTATGCGGTTGGAGATTCCTTTGTAGTATTTGCTTTTGCTGAATTACTTGCTGGTGTAGCCATTTCTTTCAAAACAGGTTCTGAAACTGCCCTAATTTATGATTCTTTATCAGTTCATTCAGGAACTCCTAATGGTATCTTTGGGCGTATTGTTGCCAATAGAATGATCATTACATTTGTTGGTAATGCTATTGGTGCTATTATAGGTGGAATAATTGCCTTAATTACTCAAATACGCCTTCCGATCCTCATAACATTTATGGGGCATGTGAGTTTTAGTGGAATTGTATTGTATGGATACACTGAACCACCTCGTGTCAGAGCTAGAACTCCAAGAGCTGCTATTTCAAAAGCATGTAATTCTCTACTAAGGAAACCATACTTACAGTTAATACTACTTGTATCTTTAACAGGACTTGTATTCGCTAGAGTGGGTTTTTGGGCATTTCAACATATTTTTGTGAATGATTATGCTATTAATCCATTTGCTATGGGAATTATAATGGCTATACTTAATGTTAGCGCAGCATTCACTTCAGTGATTATTCGATCGAGAGTGATTCAGTTAACCTCTACCATTGTTCTTATCAGTCTTATAATTCTCGAAGGACTCTATCTTATTGCCCTTACTCAAGTTCAAACCATTATTGGAGTACTTTTTGTTGCCATTATTGGACAAATAACCCGTGGTTCTCGCACACCATTGATTCAATCAATTATGCAGAATAACTTGGCTTCCGATGAACGAGCGACTTTCAATTCTATTATCTCATTGATCGGATCGACTTTCTACTTAATAATCTCTTGGATTGTAAAGTTTGGTAGTTTTTCCCGTAATTCTACCCTCCTTCTCAGTGTATCTGGAATCTGTGGTTTATTGGGTCTATTTCTGGTAATTTTATTTAAAAATACCAGTAGAACAAGTAAAATTCATTTAATTAAATAAGATTCCCTTCCTTTTTTTCCTTTTAAAGTCCTAATTCTCTTTTTATTAGGGTTTTTAAGATCTCTTTTTCGATCTTATCTTTATTTGGGATAGATTCATCCCCGATTATTTTCTTTCCCGCTTCTATTATCTTCTCTTTAGCTAAATCTTTCACTCCTGTTTCTTTAACAATTTCTTCGACAGCTGAATTAAGAGCAATTTTTACAGCTTCCTTTCCAGCGCCTTTAGCGAGTCCTCCAAGTCTTTTCACATTTTTCTACTCCATTTCCAGTTATTTTTTGAGGAATGTACTATTTTTTATAAGCTTAAAACTCTTTACTTTTTCATCATATAATTTACAGAGGAGTAAATAGGACTGGATTATATTGCCAAATTTAGTATTGGAAAAATGCAAAGAATTATCAGAACAAATAATTCAATGGAGAAGGAATATTCATTCTAATCCCGAGTTAGGATTTCAGGAAACTGAAACCGCTAATTTAATTGTGTCAGTATTGACCCAGCTTGGTTTAGAAGTGCAAACCAAAATTGGACGAACTGGTGTTACAGCCACATTTGGGAATGGAAAACCTTGTATTGCTCTTCGAGCAGATATGGATGCCCTTCCTTTAGTAGATGGTAAAAAAGTCTCCTATGCTTCTCAAAACCCAGGGATTTCTCATGCGTGTGGACATGATGCTCACGTAGCAATGTTGCTTGGAACTGCCACAATTTTGAAAGGTTTTGATAAATATTTTAAAACAGGGACTGTTAAATATATTTTTCAACCGTTTGAAGAGGGCCAGGATGATGATGGAGTTGGAGGTGCTGATGCGATGATGAAAGACGGCGTTCTTGAGGGTGTTGATGCAATTATTAGTCAACATGTGCATTCTGAATTAAAAGCAGGAACATTCCAAATAAAACCAGGTTATTTTTCTGCTGCAGTAGATACTTTTTATGCCAAAATATATGGGAAAGGAGCTCATGGAGCGTATCCCCATAATTCAGTAGATCCGACATTTATTACCGCTCAAGTCATTAATACCATTCAAGGCATAATCAGTCGTCGTATAGATCCATTAGAACCTGCAGTTATATCGATCGGTGAGATCTCTGGAGGGACTGCGCCTAATATAATTCCTGAAGTAATTGCTCTCTCTGGGACAATCCGTTCTTTAAGTTCAAAGGTTCGAAAACAACTTCATGAAGATCTAGAGAGTGCCTTCCAGATTTCACAAGCTTTTAAAGGAAATTATGAGCTTAAAATAATTCAAGGATATCCATCAATAAATAATGACCTAGATCTAGTTAAATTACTACAGGAAGTAGCAAAAAATATCTTTCCTCCAGAAGATATTCTTTTAGGTGGCTTAGGAATGGGTGCTGAGGATTTTGCTGTGTATTCTGAATCAATTCCTGGAGCTATGTTTTATTTAGGTACAGCACTGACTCCTCCTCGAGTTCACCATTCTCCTAATTTTGACATAGATGATTCAGTTCTTTATCTCGGAACTGCTATAATGGCAGAAACAGTTCTTAGATATCTTAATATTCAGATATAAGTTAATTCGCTGTCTCGATGGCGTAATAGAATGTATTCCGGATTCAGGATTTCTGTTGGCGAGGGGGAATATTGTTCTTGATTAAAATTATAAGGGAAAAAGGATCCCAGTCCAAAAATAGCTATTTTCCCAACTGGGTGATGCCTCCCAAATAATGCTATTGATAGATTTTCTGTCAATTTTCGTGTTTTATATTCATCTATCACTCCTGTTGCATGGATATATTCATGGAGCAATAGATGGAAAATATATGCTTTATATAATTCTGATTTTGACTCTTTTCTCATAATTCGTAAAGCACTCTTATTTAGGTAAATTTCGTTTGTTCCTACTCTATGGAATCCTCCAATGAAATTTCCCCGATCATATCCGAGTTCGACTAAACCTAAAAGAATTCCTGCTCGTGACTTATTAAAAAATTTACCGACTATATCCACAACCAAACGAAAGATTCCTGAAAAATCCTCAGGATCAAGATAATCATAATTAGACCTAAAATAATTATATAAATCGGTTTTATTCAAATGGAATTAAACTCCTAATACTTTAATTCAATCATCTATCAAGGAATATTTGTTGACTAGCTTTTGGGTATCGTAATTCTTTTTCAACCATTGTATGTTTCATGATTCAAAGTTATTTGAATCGGGTAATTCTACTTTATTCTAAGAAATAGCTTAGGATATGTGTAATTTCCAGGGTTTTGGAAAAAAAGAAGAGGGAATTAAAGAGATGGTTCCTTATCATCCTTAACATAGATAGTTTTTTTAGCCATGGGAGTGAACTGGTAGGTAACTGATCCCCAATTAGTGATTAGCTTATCTTTGTCTGATTGTTTTCGTAAATATTCAATATTTTTCAAATGAGAGGTCTGAAGATAATTAACTGCTAATAGTGATGCTCCAACAATAATAGATCCCAATAAAACTAAGAACAAACCAATAGTCCACAAGACAAGGAGTAAAAGGCCAAAAAGATCTAATGTAAATCCTGCTACATTAATTTGACCAGTAGTTGTAGGTTGACCAGCCACACTTTGGGTGATTTCAGTTGCTAAAGCTCCAAGAGATAAAATACCAGAAAATCCGACAATAATTCCAATTCCATCTCTTAAGATTTTTCCGAGAGGTTTTATAGCAATTATATCCCCTTGGGGACTTATTTCCATCCTTTTAAATCCTCCTTCGTTATAAGCCCAGATAGTTGGGAAGTATAATAGAAGGAAGATTAATACAATAGGAGAAAGAACAGGGGACCAAACTAAAGCTATAAGTTTATTATTTTTAGAGCTTTGTACAAATATTATTGTTATGATAGCAGCTAATGCAGTAGGGAAAAAAATCATATCATACCATCTTTGTCGAAAAAGTTCTTTAAAAGTTGACCAAGAGCTAGACAGATCAATTATGTCAATAAAGCGTTCTTCTACAAAAAATTCGCCATTGAAGTCAAAAAATGGGATTAATCCGATAATTTTTCCTAATTTACCATTTAGATTTTTCAGGATTAGATATCCCCAAAACTTTCCACTAAATAATCGTGAGATACGTGTTATTATTAACACGAAGGCTGTAATGATTCCTGCTCCTCCTCCAATGGCAACTGTTTGAAGAAGAGTTTGTGCAACATAGGAAAATTGGTCAAAGAAGTTTTCCCAGATAGTATTGACTACTTCACTTATCCATTGAAGAAAAGGACGATTTTTAACGATAAAGTAGTTACCTCGGTTTAAAACAATTTCACGTTGATCAACATCATCATAATAACGTTGAACAATAGAAAATTCTTCTCCAGGCTGATAACGAATAGACAATCTTCTAGATGGGAATAGATCAATCCACAAAAATTCTGGATGCTTAATTTTTACTTCATAAGCAGTATTATTAAACAGAAGAAATGTTAAAACTCCTGTCTCTTGGATATAGAATACCATTCCATTTTCTCTATTTTCTTCCACTTTCCACAATTTAAAATCAGGGATTATATTCCCTCCAATATCTATGGCTTGTAACCGACCTTCTTTGAATTGAATCGTGATATTTTGGTAATATGCTGTAGTAGCATCCGGATTAAAATAAGAAAATCCTATCAATTGACCCATTTCTTGACGAATTTGAGATACTATCTCATTTTCTTGGATTTCATAAGGAGTTTGAGGGAGTATAACAGCTGTAGAGATAAAAATTGTGCCTAAAACAGCACAAAGAGCGGAAAAAATCCAAATTATAATGAAAAAGGTGATTTTAGTACGATTACGCATTGTAGAAAGGCGGTATACCATTTTTAATCATTCCTTTAGAATAATCATAAAAAAACTTAGCTTTCTTGTTTTTTTAATATTATCAAATATCTAAAGAATATTTTTCCTTACTATTTTCTCGCCCTTTGTAATTGAAGAATATCGTTAAAGGCATTTGCCTTCTATTATTCTTTAGTGAGGAAACACGTACACCAATTAACCTAATTTTTTTAGTTTTAGAATGGAATTCTTGTAATAAGGAAAGAGCAGTGTGAAGAATTACTTTTTCATCAGCGTGATGATTTTGATAAGAAAAGCTACGCGTATATGTTTCAAATCCTTGAAATCGAATTTTAATTGACACAGTTCTAGTTACAAGGTCATAATTATGTAACTGATGTACCAATTTTCCAATTAATTCCTTAACTTTTATATTTATTACTTTCCAGTCTTGTTGATCCATACTAAAGGTTCTTTCTGAGCTTATTGACTTTCTTTCTCCCCTAATTATTCCTACTTCTTTAAAATTTTGTCCAGAAACTACCTTTTTTAAATATAATCCATAAGTACCAAACAAATTATATAATTTTTGTTCTGTTATGTCATTAATATCTCCAATAGTCTTAATACCTAATTTATTCATTCTTTCTTCTGATTTTTTTCCCACACCAATAATTTTTCTTACTGGAAGATAATAAATTTTTGAATTAAGTTCTGAATTATGAACTACAGAAATTCCTTCAGGCTTTTCTAAATCTGAAGCTATTTTTGCAATAGATTTCGTCTCTGCTACGCCTATACTTACAGGAAGCGATAAATTTTCTCGGATAGATGTCTGAATTTCCTTTGCGATAGCATATGGAGTCTCTCCATAATTTCTCCAATTTTTTGTTACATCTAAATATGCTTCATCAATTCCTGCTGGTTGAAATTTATTTGAATATTTCTCTAGTATTGTCATAACTTTCTCTGATTCTTCATGATAATTTGAAAAACCTATCTGATGACCTGAACAAATATATATACCATCAGGACATAACTTATGAGCTTGTGAAATTGGCATTGCAGAATGGAGCCCGAATTTTCTTGCTTCATATGAACAGGTTGAAACGACTCCTCTTCCTCTTCCGTTAGATGGGTCAGCTCCAATAATCACTGGATAACCTTTTAAGAATGGGTGGTGTTTTATATGAACACTGGCGAAAAAACAATCTAAATCAACATGAATAATCACATGTTGCCATTCCAATGATTTTAACACCATTAGTAATAAAAATGATTAGCTACTTAAGTGTTTGAAACACCAATATATTTCTTTAACTCATCGCTTCTTCATTCTCCTTTGGAATTTTAAATAAATTTGATAGTATATATTTTTCTTTGGGCTGAGAAGAAATATTTTATTACTCAACATTAATAAACTCTAGTTCATTCATTATTGTTATTTCTTGTGTCTTAATTGGATCATAGTGACATTTTAATGCAAGTACTTCAACATTTTGATCCATAGCTTGTTGTAAAGCTTTTACAAAATATGGGTCAATTTGCTTATTAGGTGAAAATGCGTAAACGTCACTTCTTTTCACTATAAAGATAATAATCGCGTAATCAAAAATTTCTAAGGCTTCTACTAATTCTTTCACATGTTTTTTACCTCGAACCGTAGGAGCATCAGGAAATAAGGCAATACCTTCTTTTACTAGAGTAACACTCTTAATTTCTACAAGCATTTTCTTATCAATTATAGAATTTTCCATTAAAAAATCAAAACGGCTTTTTTTAAAGGTAAATTCTGGTTTAGAAATATGATAATCTTTAAACCTTGGTATTTTATGAAATTCAGCCTGAAACAATTCATTTGTCAGTTGAGAATCAATATTTACCCAAATTTTATTATGTAAAACTCCTATAAGAGAAAAATTAGTTTTTCGTTTTGGGTTAATTTTTTCTTGTAATATTACTTTTGCTTGAGGAATTAATAACTCTTCAAGCCTTCCAGGATCAGGGACATGAGCTTGGACAACCTGTGAAATTTTATTGCCTTCAAAACTAGTTAATAATTTTACATATGCAAGAAATCGGTTAGGACGAGATTTAAAACTAGCTAAATAAAAATTTCCTTTATATTTCATTGCCCAGTTGCTTCCATGTTTTTCAAAAGATTTTTAATTTTTCTATTAAAAAAATTCAGGAGATTATTGGATATACTAGACAAATGTTTGTTATGCTTCATTATCAAGAAAAAGATAAAAACGAATGGCTTAAAATATCATGATAAATACTAACTTCTCGTGAGCTTCTTAACAAGGAAACTTTTTCTCACAAGAAAGGTTTAAATTAACTTTAATGCAGCTAGAGTGAATATAATGGCTGAAATAAATGCACTGGATATCGATTCTGAGGTTTTATCACAATATCGTGAGGTAATAAAAAAAGCTGTATCTCTAGCTGAAGAAGGCAACTTCCAAAAGGCAATTAGTTTTTTAGAATCGAAGCTTGTAGAAGCTGAAAAACTATCCATGATTCAACCTGAAGTAGACGTCCGAAATCAACTGGGGATTTTACATTGGAAAAATAATTCCTTCCAACATTTTCTAGAAATAACTGCATCATCTTTAGCGCTTGCTAAGGCCCATAAATATAAAAAAGGGATAGCAGAGGCGTTATTAAACCTTGCTTGGGTTCTTGCTATGGAGAGGAGAGATTTTATTAAAGCTTTTGATTTTACTGAAGAAGCTCTAGAAGTTACTGAGGCAATAGGTTATAAAAAAGGTATTGCTACGAGTCTTTATATCATCTCTGCCGCCTATAAGTTTAAAAAGATGGAAGAAAAGGCTGCTTATTATTTAGAAAAATCATTACAAATTTCAATGCAATTGTCTGATGAAGCAGACCTTTTAATCGCTAGTGAGGCTGGATTAACAGATGAGGAGAAAGATCGACTTAAAGATGCATTAGACTTGCTTTAATTCATTTTATACCAATATTGTTTGAGACTCTCTAGATGATAGATCAAACATTTATTCCTCTATTTTTAGTAAATTCTGGGTTTTTAAACCATGGTATTTCGTTATTTCATAATTAAAATATTTCTGAGAGTTATGATCTCATTCTCTTGGCCATTATGAATTAAAAAGGATTTAAATTTCACGATTAAAACCAATCTATTTTTATTCTACCCTTTCCAAAATTATTCTTTAACTTAAAAATTTCTTAGGACTTATACCTAAGCAAATATCCTAATAAAGAATTGATGAATAAGTCACGATCAATAAATTTATTCTATTTCCTTAAAGAAAAAGACACCTTATTATACGAGTATTTATTAAACTTGAACAAATGATTTTTTTATTGTTTAACAAGATATATAAGATATTGAAAACAAAAAATGAAATTGCACCTCTATCCCAAAAATCTATTTGTAATTACTGAGGAAATCAAATGGCAAGAATCCTTTTAGTTGACGATGAACGTGATCTAATTTTAATCTATACTAAACTTCTCATGATGGAAGGTCACGATGTAGTAGATCATGCTTCTAATGGAAAAGAAGCCATTCAAAAGTTCGCAGAATTGCCAATAAAACCAGACATAATAATTATGGATTACCGTATGCCTGTTCTGGATGGATTGGTAGCCATGAAAGAAATTCTTAAGAAAAATCCTGATGCTAAGGTATTATTTGTTAGTGCAGAGAAACGTGTCGAGAAGGAAGCATTAGAATCTGGAGCGATTGGATTTTTTACTAAACCCACAAGTATTCGTACCTTATTAGCTGAAATCGATCGGATTCAAAAATTACAATCTGAAAGATTGAAATTGCAGCAATCAACTTCAATCCCATGATTTTTTTTCCTAATTAATATAAAAATTTATTAATGAAGGGGCAGTATCTCTTTTGAAAGTTTGATTTATTTAAAATAATTTTATATTATTATCATGAGAAAAAAAAGGGAGGAGGAAAAACAGCATTAAATAAAGCTTTAATCCATTTATTTGGATGCTGCTAGTTTAATGTCTGATTCCTTAATGGTTTTTCGACCAGAATGACGAGCAATTTCGACTGCGTATTTGGCTAAGCCCATACCATAGTCAGTAAGAATTTCATTCAGTCTGTTAATCGCGTCTGCGGAAACCCGTCGGGCACCAGCATCACGAATGATTTTTTCAACACGTGCGGAAGCAAATCCGGCCATTTTTCTTTTCACCTTTTCTCCGTAGTTTTTATTTGTTTCTAAGATAATTTATCTTAGCGCTGAATATTCTTCAGCGAATTCCCTCTTTCCTTCAATCTTTAAAAAGTTTTTCTTTTTGTTTGTGTTCTAGTGACCTATACGGGGGATGTTCCTAGCCTACCGAACACATATATTGTATAAGTGATAGTGGTAACTAGTCATGATTATAGAAAATGTATAACTAGTGTGGTGGTTGAGGTGGCAAAAATAAAATTTCAAACTCTGTTAAAACTGGATTTTTTTCTAATAAATGGTCTAATTTTTACTCTAAGCTTTAAAAGACTTTTTTAATTTAAAAAAATTAATAAAAACTCATTAATAAATTGATTACTACTTGTTTTAAACATTTAGAAGGAATTTATTATCACCTAGAATTTAGTCAGAAATCCTAACTATTATAAATAGAAAAAATGGAGATTTATTGGTTAAGCTCAAGCTAAAATTTTTTCTATATTTTCTTTTGACTTAGTAAATGTTTTACCCAAGATTTTGTAATTTTCTCGGGATATTGTCTGTGTAGCGAGCTTAGGAGTGATTTGAAGTTTTCTTCCGGATTATTTTTCAGTTTAATAATAAGAAATTTCATAATTTCATGAAAATCTGATGTCCCAAAAACTTTATATTGTGATTGAATGCACTCAGGTGTCCATTCCTCCATTATTCTATTCTTTATCAAGTTTCGATAATTCTTATTAATTTCATATCCAATTCCTTTTCTACCAATTAAACGACATACTTTCAAAGTGGTACCAGATCCAAGAAAAGGATCAAGGACTGTCTCTCCTTTAACAGTATGCATTCGTATTAATCGATAAGGAATTTCTTCAGGGAATGGAGCAGAATGACCAAAGATATTTTCTCCCTTTGAATTAATTTTGAAAACTGGGACTATATCATCCCAAATGCATCTAACAGCCCAATGTCTCCATTCTTCTTTTGTTAAAAGATTTTTTTCTAAAATATCCTTGGAGATTTTTCTGGTGGATCCTTTTTTAACCCAAACATAAATTTGTTCAAAAGCAGTATTTGAAGCAATATTTGTAGGTTTTGGAAAGCTTCCCCATGAAACATTCGAGATATAGGGTATTTTAGACCAATAATGCATTCCTGAAAGATATAAATTATTTTTTCGCATGAAGTGTTCTATATCCCACATTATATTTTGAATAACACGTCGATTATACCCTGACTGATCGCTTGCAATCGGAAGAGGTTGAATATTAATGGCAAATTTTCCATTAGGTTGTAATACTCTGTAACATTCTCTCCAAACATGATTTAAATCAGAAATATACTCCTTGTAACTTTGACCAAAACCAATTTGAGAAGTTCCATAATCTCGAACATTCCAATAAGGTGGGGATGTTACTATAAGAGTAACCGATTCAGATGGAATTTCAGCCATCGATTGTGCAGAACCAAAATAGATCACTTGATCAGCGATTTCCAATTTTTCTTTATTCATTATTTTCTTTCCTAGATGAGCTAATTTTACTAAGAATAAAAATATCGTCTTTTCTCTTGGATTGTCTCCAATAAATATTAGCAAATTTATGTATATCGATTCCCCAGTCATTTCTAATGGTTTCTTCAATTGTTAAATTGATTACTTCACCAATGAAAAGATCATGATCACCTGTTGGTACTATTTCAATTAACTTACATTCTATATTAATCAGACATTCTTTTAGCTTAGGTGCATCTATTTTAGATGATCTTTCTAGTGTAAATCCAGCTTTAATGATTTTATTTGTATCCTCGCGCCCTGAAATTGTGCCTAGATAATAAGCTGAGTCTACTTGGGAAAAATTAGGGATATTTATAACAAATTCTCCCTGATTTTTAATTATTTGATGTGAAAAACGTTTTTTTGTTATAGAAATTCCCATTAGAGGAGGATTAACAGATAAAGGGGTTGACCAAGCAATAGTTAATGCGTTAGCTTTTTCCATTGTACCACATGACACTATAATAGTCAATCGGGGGTAGAGGAATCTATAAGCAAGGTCTAAATTTTCAATTGATTGTTTTATTTTTCTCACCTTTTTCAAATACTCATTCAATTTAATTTCCGATAATTCCGTAAAAATTCGAGATTTCGTTGATCACTCTTTTCATCTTCTTTAGGAGTTTCAAGAATCATTGAAATATTTTGGAATCTTGGGTGTTGCATCAATTCACGAAAACATTCCTTTCCTATTTTACCACAGCCTAAGTGCTCATGATGATCAATACCTGACCCTAATCCTCCTTTGGTATCATTAATATGAATTACTTTTACCAAATCATGTGAAATCTCATCAATCTGGTCAAAAATCTCATGCAAAATTTCTGGATTTTTTATATCATATCCTGTGGAATAGGCATGAGCTGTATCAAAACAGATTCCAATTTTTTCAGGTTGAGTAATTTTCTTGATTATAGCCTCCATTTGTTCTATAGATGTTCCCCACTTTTGCTTTTTGGCAGTTGAATTTTCTAGCAAAATTAAAACATGATTAGAATTAGATTCCAAGGCTATATCAAGTGCCTTAACAACTTTATTTAAAGCAAATGATTCCGATTCTTTTAATGGACTCCCTAGATGTGTTACAATATAGGGAATTTTCAAAATTTTTGAAGTAGTAATTTCTTCAATCAAGACCTTGACTGATTTATTAAAAAGTTCTTCAGAGGGTGTCGCAATATTCGGAAGATATGGCATATGTATTGTTGTATCAAAGAAATTAGCTTTTTCAGATTTTTCTATGAATTTAACTATTGAAGATTTGGATAATGTATTTTTTCCAGCTTCCCATCTTCTTGGTGGGCGAGTAAATATCTGAAGACATTCACATGTACTTTTAATAGCACGATCTATTGAGAGATCAATAGAAGTAGAGATAGATTTATGAGCACCTATTCTGGGTTTTGGAATTGGCATTATTGGAACCATAATCAGATTTGTTTTTATAGATTAGTCAGAAAAATAATTTGAAGAGTTGGTATTTGAAAAGTTTAAAGATGTTGAATTATGTTTAACCAATTATATCGTGAGAAAAGTAAGGTTAGTATATTTGTCGCGATATTTTTTGTATCATGGGCTTCTATTTTCATTCGTTTTGCACAATCTCCACCTGTAGTAACTGCATTTTGGCGATTATTTCTTTCTGTTCTTTTTCTTGTTCCTTTATTGCTAATTAAGAATGTAAGGTTACATTTTTCAGCAATTCTACAGTTAAAATATATGAAGTTTTTTTTTATTTCAGGATTTTTTCTTGCCCTGCATTTTTTTACATGGTTTCAAAGTTTAGAATATACAACTGTTGCAATATCGGTTCTGGTAGTAAATACATCTCCTGTTTGGGTTATAATACTTTCCTTCCTCCTTTTTAAAGAAAAAATAAATAAAATCCAAATTCTTGGCGTATTATTCACTTTTATTGGGATGATCCTAATATCTTGGACATATTTTTCTGGAGAGTTTAGTTCAAATCTTATCGTCGGTGTGGTGCTAGCATTAATTGGTGCAAATATGGTTGCTGCATATTTTATTATTGGAAGAAGAATGCGTGCAAATTATACTGTACCAAATATTCCTTATGTCTTTTTTGTTAACTTTTATTCTTCTATTTTTTTATTAATTTTTTCTCTGATTTTAGGGAACAACATCATTGATTTTCCCATTATAGATTTAGTATGGTTCATATTATTAGCTCTTGGACCAAGTTTATTAGGTCATGCTATGTTTACATATGCTATGAAGCAGTTATCTGCCAGAACAGTATCATTAGCAGTAATTGGTGAAACGATTGGAGCTTCTTTTCTCAGTTGGATTATTTTGGGTGAATCTCTATCCCCAATTATTGGTATTGCAGGTTCGTTTATTTTAAGTGGAATTGCTCTTAATGTTATTTATGAGTCTGAAGGTTGAATATCTGAATAGAAGTTTAAATAATTCTACCTAATGTTGCGTGTAATATTTTTCCTGTCATGATTGGGGAAACAGCAGCAAATTCAATCATATCAAGTAAATCCTCGGGTAAAAGTGGTTTTTGAAGCAGTTGTTTGCTGATTTTTTTTGCTTTTAATTCATCATATGAGGATATTGAATCTTGTGAGGTATTCTGAAGTTCCTCTATATGGCGAGAAGTAAACACATAGGTTGGTGAAACCCCATTAATCCGAATATTGAATGGAGCTAAATAAACTGCGAAAGATCTTATTAAGTATGCTAATCCTGCCTTTGCAATTCCATAGGGCATTTTTTTTATCTCTGGCTCAAAAGCAGAGGAACTAACAATATGAACGACAGAACCCCCCATCTTATTCATAAGTCGAGTTGCCATCTGTGATAATAAAAAAGCAGATGTAAGATTTAGTGATAGAACTTGCTGAAAAAAATCCTCAGTTACTTCAAGTGGATTGATACTTCTCAATGACCCTCCTATGCAATTGATGAGGCAATCCATCCCTCCCATGGTTTCTTTGATAAAATTTTCTAGATTTCGGATATTCCTCTCTTTTGTACAATCTACTGCTAAAGAATGGAAGCCAGGAAATCTATTTGATGATATATTTTTACTTGAAACAATAATAGTATTATTTTGTGTGCTAATTTTCTTTAAAACAGCCTCTCCAATGCCCCCTTTTGCTGCACCAGTAATTACTACCCGTTGATTAGTTATTATATTTATCACCTTTATTGATCAAATTTTTTAAGCCAGTAAGAACGAGATGAGGTTGTTTTTCTTTTTTTAAGTAATCTGAACAGAATAAAGACTGAAAGGCCTCCTGCACAAACTAATGTCCCTAAAATAAGAATTGGATCATCAATAAGTCCTAAACCATCAAGAAATCCATTTGATTTTGAAATAGTGTTTGATGTTGAAGTTAACGAAGTCGATGAGAATGTTGAATTAATATTTGAATTCATAAAATTGATGGAAAGTGACAGTAGATCGTTTAAAATATATTCGGGAACCATTTCTGGCTGGAATAGATAATTTAAAATGCGAAATTTTCCATTATCAACATAATAGCCTTTAGATTTATATCCTGGAAATACAGGAAGTTCATCTTCTAAAATAGAAACTGCTCCTGAAAGTAAGTTAACCACTTCACCATCACTACTTCGAGTTGCTCTCAATGTATCATTTGATCCGAGTGTGAATGTAGGAAGTGTACTGAGGAATTCCAATCCATGAATTCTTGTACTAGGAGCCCTAAAATTTTTAGGACTTGTTGCTCTAAAAATGAGAGATGTTTCTTGCTGAATTGAATCTCCCTGATTACTAAAATCAAAAATGTTATAGCTAGACATAAATATTATTCGAGGGTTTTTTTCAGAAGGAGAATTTGTGAGATATTCTTTAATAACTAAAAATTCATTATAATTAATATGGGAGTTACTAAGAGGACTGATTGCTGGATTTCCGACCCAAAGAATTAGATTATATTTCCATAATTCTTCTGCAGTGATTTCTGCATTAATAAATGAGGAAGTTTGAAATACTTCATAATCTCCAGTTAACCCTAACAAATCTAAAGTACTAAGAACAGAAGCTTCAGAATTTCGTCCTAAATCATCATCAATAACCAAAATTGAACCATTATTGTTATCCACTTCATAGATTTTAAAATCTGAATAACCAATATAAGGGATTGTACTATTATCAAAAGCCCTAGCTCTGATTATGTGACTGCCTTCTCTTTCTAGATCAGTTTGCCAGGTGAACGTGTACAAGTTTGGAGTTTCTAATACAGCAGAACATTCACTCCAAGGTCCATAATCAATTGATACTTCAACTGATTCTATTGATGCTTTAGATGTAATATCTGTATAAACAAGTAGGGAATAATTATCGGAAACTGAACTAAGAGGATGGATTAATGAGACTTTGGGAATATTTGATTCATTAGTGACACGTACACGGTAGGATAAATTTGTTAATTTTTCAATTATTTGAACAGCCCAACCTTTTCCTGATGAATAGGATGAGACTTCTCCATTACCTAAAGAAAATGCAGCATCATCTTTATTTTCACTTGTTTCAGGAATTGAATCAATCACATTCCATGGAGGGGAAACATCCAAACTAACTTGGGTTTGTCCTGAAGTGCGTGGGCCGACTTGAATTTCAGCAATTACTAATCCATGTTTAGGAAGATATTTGTCATAATCTAAATTTTCTCTAACCGTTACCGTCCAACCTCTTCCATGTTCTGTATTAATGAAACCTGAGGAATTCCATCCTAATTCTAGCCACATAATTCCAGAAGGTATATTGGATGCAATTGGATTTATTGTTACAATAGTATCTTTTGAATAATTATTAATTTGTAATCGATGATTACTGCTGATAAATTGGGGGGAACTAGCTTTTGATATATGACTATAATATTTATTCCAGATAGAGAAGTGTCCAGGACCCCCATCCATAATGCAATATGGACCAGCAAAATCATGTGTATAGCTAAGATCATATAAATCTGGAAAATCAAGAGCATGTCCTAATTCATGTGAGGGTGTTTCATAATCTACATATTCATGATTCATGGAATAGACTACTTCAGGAAGCTCAAATCGCCATAAACTCCATTGATGACTCCATATATCCTCAGAATCTCCTGAATACTCTTGTCCATCTCCTGAGTGTATAACAACAAAAAGATCATAGTTCTGGGGATTTTTCCCACTAGATATAGCATGGCCTCTAGCCTCATATGCTATTTCATCTGCTCTGAAATCCTGTCCAGGTGGGGTTCGTTCCCCAGCTCCATAATAACTACGATTATTTAAGGTTGGGAACCATCCTAAAACTTCTCCTGTTAATGATACTTCATTATAGGAAACATTTTGATAATATTGTCGAATCGAATCTGTACCAGTTGAAAAAAATAGATCTTCATAGTGCAGAGGTGTGTGCATTGGATTATAAGGATCATCTGGTATTTCCATTAACACTACCAAGACGTTTAAAGTCGTTTGTGAGATATTAAATTTTAAATTTATGTTTACTTTTGTATTATCACCATTAATTGACGAATAATGATATGTTAAGAGCGATATTAAAATTAGAAAGCCAAAAAAGGTATAAATTGTAAAACAAAATCGTTTTGGCATTGAGACTCACCTTGAATGTCTATTATGAATACCATTCAGATTAAAATATAAGGAATATCATCCCTTATCTCGTAGTTAAAAAAATACTCTTAATATTTTTAGATAGAAAATCAGTGAACAGATTTTAAAAAATTAGATTTTATAAAGTCTTGATTATCAAATAAGTAATAATACTATTTTTGATGGAAAGAAAAGCTAATGGTTGAATTAAGTGTCAAAAAAAGAGTAATAGAGTATGTATTGTCAAAAATAGAGGCAAAAAATCAGGAATGGGGTCGCTTTTTAGTCAAGGATAGTTTTGATACCCTTGATTTACATATAACTTTTTGGGCTGTACAGGAAAGTGCTCGAGACTTAAAGGAAGTAGCTCTTACCCCAATGGTTGAACAACCAGAGCTAGAACTCAAACTTACTTATGCTCCTCCTTCATTCTTTTTGGAAGTTTTAGATGGACGAAATACTCCCTATTGGCAAGTAGCTACTGTTTATCGTGTTTTAAATAATAGTGAAATCATTTATGACCCCAAAGGCCGATTAAAGGAGTGGGTTAATAGAATAAATCAAATTAAGTGGACTCCTGATGTGATTCAATTAAAACAACAAACGACTTTATCATTGTTACAACGTATGGAAAAATTTATTAAAGAAGATATGCTCGCTGATGCCTATATATGGTTGATTAAGGCTGCGGAAGAAGCAATATGTGTTCCTCTAATGAAACAAAACTCTTTTGGTCTTGGGAGTGCTCCTCTTTTATTAGATACTCTTAGAGATCATCATAATGATATTTTTTTATTTTTCAAGTCTCTTCTAAGAATTGAAATGTTTTCTATAGAGAAATTGCAAGAGTCAAGGAGAGAACTTGAAAAACTTGCTGATCGATTATATTTAGATAATATCAAAACCGATCGTGAGATGTGGATACTAGCAGCTTTTGTGGCTCTTAATGAATCAGAAAAAAGATTAACCCAAAGTATTGCAGCCAAAGAATACGACATAAATCTATCGACTCGACTTTTTGAGACTTCAATTGGTGAATTATGGCAAGCATATTTTCTTGTAGCACAAAATCCCAGAACTGAAGTCAAACTTGATCCTTGGGTTGTAGGAAGTTTTTGGAAATGGTTTGGTTATCCTGAAATCAATGAAGAATGGTTTCATCAAAAAGTATCAATAATAAAAGACTTAATAAAATGAATTAAATACTCTTAATGGCTTTAATTCATAAAATCCCTAAACCAATCCCAAGTTATCTTAATTCCCTTCTCTAGAGTGACTTTAGGCTCCCAATTGAGTTTATTTTTTGCTTTACTGGAATCTAAGGATATATGTTTAACGTCACCAGGGCGTGGCGACTCAAAATTTCGTATTGTTTTCATTTCGGTTACTTTTTCTATAGTATTAACTAATTCTATTAAATTTGTTTGAATACCAGTTCCTGCATTAAATGTTGCATTCTGATTAGCATGCATTGCTTTAATACACATATTTGTAATGTCCTTAACATAAATGTAATCTCGTGTATCGTAACCATCTCCGAAAATTACAACTGGTTTTTTATTTAAGAAATTTCCTAAAAAGATCGATATTACACCTGCTTCCCCCATTGGATCTTGTCTCGGTCCATATATATTTGCTGGGCGAATTATTGAGTAAGAAATACCATAGGTTTCATGAAACAATTTCAGATATCGTTCTCCAACGAGTTTACTTAACCCATATGCGGAGATGGGATTTTCAAATGCAGTTTCTTGTACAGGTATTTCTTTAGGTTCTCCATAAATAGCTCCACCGGTAGATACATAAACTAATTTCTTAATTCCACATTTTAGCATTGATTCAAGTAGGTTGAGAAATCCGATTATATTAACAGAGGCATCAAAAATAGGATCTCTCATTGAGCGAGATACAGAAATCTGAGCTGCTAAATGAAATGTGAAATCAACACCCTCCAAAGCATTCATAACTATTTTTGAGTCACGAATATCACCTTCTACTAGATTTATCTTTTTTTTAAATGATTCAATATTCCTCAATTTACCCGTACTGAAATTATCTAAACAAGTGACTTCATAGTCCTGTGACAACAAGTCTTCAATTAAATGACTACCTAAAAATCCTGCTCCTCCTGTAATCAAGATTTTCAAATTCAACTCTCCATATTCTGGTTATTACTCTTTTTACTATATAATTGCTTTAGTAAAGAACAGAATTAAAAAAATAATCATGATTTGATAAAAGGTATTATGTTAATCAATTAATGAGAAATCAATAAGAATATTTAACAAAGGATATTTTTTGTTTGATCAAGAATTTTAACTATTAATTTCTAATCAAAAGTGAAAGCTTTGAGGTTGCTTTATGAAAATTGGGAAAAGTGAAGGCTCTTTAATTGTCTGGAAAGATAATACAATTCGAAAATATCCACAAATTCAAAATATATTAGATGTTATACTTAATCCATCAATTCTAAAGTTGGCTAAATATGAAGAATTACAATCTTCTCCAGATCTTGAGTTGCCAATTATTTCAAACAAAATAATTTGTTTAGCAAAAAATTATGAAAAACATGCCAAAGAAATGGGTGTAGATCCCAAAATCTTACCTAAAACACCTTCACTATTTCTAAAACCATCAACTACACTTATAGGTCCAGATGATTACATTATATTTCCCAGTAATTCTCAGGAAATTCATCATGAAGTGGAACTAGCAGTCATCATTGGCAAAAAAGGTAAAAATATCTCTGTTGAAGAAAGTTTAGACTACATTTTCGGTTATACTATCCTACTTGACATAACTGCTCGAGATATTCAAACCATTGCTAAAAAAAATGGTCAACCATGGTTTCAAGCAAAAGGTTATGATACTTTTGCTCCGCTCGGTCCATTGATTGTAACTCCAGATGAGATTAAAAATCCTCAAAATCTTGAAATAGAATTATATGTAAATAAGGAACTCAGACAAAAAGGAAATACAAAAGATATGATCTTTGATATTAAAAATATTATTTGTTATTGTAGTTCTATTGTTACACTTGAACCAGGGGATATTATCGCAACTGGTACTCCAGAGGGAGTAGGGCCATTACATGTAGGAGATGAAATTGAAGCAATTATAGATCCAATAGGCGTTTTAAAGGTTGGAGTTAAAAAATGAGCAGCCTTGATTTAATTTTATCCGAAGTATCGAATTTTTTCAATCCTTCTCTAGCGCTTCTAAGTTCTCCATCTAATATTCTCCTTGTAGTTCCTGAATTGGAAGTACTAAAATATTTAAACCAATTAAATCTTAATTTTTTTAAGTTACGGTTTGTAGAAACTCGTGATTACTGGTTAGATATTCATTCTGTTCTTTTTTTTCATAAGATACCATTTAATATTACTCTTCGTGTTTATAATCCTAGTTCTAACTTCTTTAAGGAGTTAAAAGCTATTTTTCCAATAATTTCTTCATTTTTATAGCAAAGAATGACTTTTTGAGTCTAAATGTACATCAGATCATTGAGCTCTATTTTTAGCCTTTTCAAGATGCATTTTTATCAAAGAGACAAGATCATCGGCACTAAATGGTTTATTTATATACGCGTCAGCTCCTGCTTCTTCTCCTGCTATTCTATCCTTTTTTCCAACTTTTGCTGTAAATAAAAGAACAGGTACTGTATTTAGTCTATCATCATTTTTAATCCATTTACAGACTTCTAGTCCATTCATCTTTGGCATTAGTACGTCTAAAAGAACAAGATTTGGTTTATTGGTTGATTTCTTAAGGAATTTTATAGCTTCTTCTCCGTTACTAGCAGAAAAAACTTGATAGCCTTCGTATTCAAGCACCATCCGAGCGAGTTCAACAGTGTCCTCTTCATCATCGACAACAAAAATCATATCTCCCTGCATTTTCTCACTTCTTAGGTGTATTGGAATTGTATTCAATAGATCTAAGGCCTTTTTAGTAATTGAGTTTTTTATATCAAATTTCTAATATTTACTTTTAATTTATAGTATATAACCATATCATTTTGAAAAATTCGAGGATATTATTTAGATATATCATGAAAAATCACTATTTAAATAAGGATAAAAAAGATTGGATAAATCCAACCACTTGGTCTCGACCTACTGCTATCGAAATAAGAGCTATTATCATCATCCCTCCAAAAATTTTTTGTAAATTTACAGTGTCAATCCGTTGAACAATTAACGGGCCAATCTGGGCCCCTAAAATTATTCCTAGAATAAGAAATAAGGCTAAATCTGGATGGACCTGTCCCATACCGAGTTTGATTACCGCTCCTGCAATACTCGTGAATATCATAATAAACATTGAAGTGGCTACAGCTTTATGCATTGGAATCTTTCCGAGGTGGATTAATATTGGAACCATTACAACACCTCCTCCAATCCCCAACAATCCTGATGAGAAACCAGCGATGAATCCGAACAAAGTACACCATATTTCACGTTTTTCAAATCCAAACCAAATTATCTCATCATGTTCTATTTCTCCTTCCCCTTTTGTATTAATTCCTTTTTTCCTTTGTTTAGGATAAAGAATCATTTTAATGGCAATGGGAATAAGACAGATGGTAAAAATAAGTCGAAATAATGCAGGGGATTCAACTGCAAAGTATGAACTAGTAAAGCTTCCACAAACGGCACCAATCACACTAGTTATCGCTACCAAAAGTCCTGTTCGAAATTGGATCATATTTGATTGTCGTGAATATGCAATCGTAGATGATATTGCTGTAAATATAATCATAAATAACACTGTTCCTACTGCAAAAGCTTCATTTATTCCTAAAATTATTAGAGAAGGAGTTGTGATGAATCCTCCACCAACACCTAAAGATGAAGAAATTATTCCAACAAAAAATGCAAAAAAAGTAAAGAGCAATCCTTCGAAAAAATTGTTCAGGATTAGTTCTCCGATTAATTGTGTAATTACCATAATCTTCTCGCTCTGTCTAAAATGAGTGTAGATAAAAAATCCCTAAGTATTTAATTAAATTGGTTATAGGAGTAAAAAGAGCATACATTTATTTGTTTTCATAAAATGTTAATCAAAATTGTACCAATGTATAATATGTATATACATCAAAAAGGGGTATAACCCTGAATTATAAATAACTAAATCGTATATAGAGCTTATTGATGGGAATACTAGAAATTTATGGGACAAAAAGTTCCAATTTAAAGGGTAAACGCATTCTTATTGGCGTAACTGGCTCTATAGCAGCGATTGAAGTACCTCATTTAATTCGTGAAATAATCCGACATTCAGGGGAACCAATCGTAGTATTATCTCCAGAAGCTACTCGATTTGTTGCTATTGATGCCCTTACGTGGTGTATGGATAAACCACCCATTACCGAAATTTCAGGCTTATCAGAACATATAAAGTGGACTGTAGATCCAAACAGTAAAATTGATCTTTGCATGATTTGCCCTGCATCTGCCAATACTATTTCTAAACTAGCAAATGGTATCGCAGATACTTCAGTAACCCTTGTATCTTTAGCTGCGATTGGAGCAAAAATACCAGTATTAATAGTTCCAGCAGCACATACTGTCTTACTTGAAAATCCTGTTACAGAACGAAATGTCTTATTCCTTAAAGAACTTGGTACTTATTTTTCTCCAGTTTCCGAAGATGAAAAAAAGTTTAAATTTCCTCCTCTTGAGCAATTAATGACATTAATTTTTCAAATCCTTCTTCCGAAGAAGTTTTTAACAGGAAAAAGATTCTTGATTAGTGGTGGGGCGACAAGAGAGTATTTTGATAATGTTAGATTTCTCTCTAATCCCTCCACAGGATTTACTGCACTTCAAATTTGTAAAGCACTTGTTGCGGAGGGAGCTGAGATTATGTTTATACTAGGAGAGGGTAATAACATTAAAGATGAATATAATGCATTTAAAACAATGATCGTAAGGTCAACCTCTGATATGTATAATTTAATACATGAAGAGTTGTCCAATGGTGATTATCATGGATTCATATCCGTTGCTGCAGTATCTGACTATAAACCTGAGTTTTCCAAAGGAAAAATAGCTTCAGAACAACAAGATTTGTTTATTCGAATAGTACCTACAATTAAGATTATTGATAAAGTCAGAACTCAATATCCAAACCTTTATATTTTAGCCTTTAAAGCTGAAGTGGGAGTTTCAGAAAGTGAATTGATCACTAGAGGACGAAAACTACTTAATTCTAAAAATTTAAACATTGTTTGTGCAAATTGGGTTGGAGAGCCTGAAAAGGGTTTTATTGCTAAAACAAACGAGGTATTTATTCTAAGAAAGGGTAAGGAAGAAGTAATTCATCTTAAAACTAGAAAAGATCAAATAGCACATAATTTAGTTAAATTAATTATTGAAGATTTTCAATTAGGAGGTGGAGTATAATGCCTATAACTGTATTTGGTGCTGGGAGTATTGGATCACTTTTTGCTGGGAAAATAGCCTACTCGGGCCATTCAACATCTGTAATCGGCAGAGATCCTCACATATCAGAGATTAATCGCCATGGATTACGGATTATTGAGGAATATGAAGAGATACTAACCCATTTACCTGCTGACACTGTATTTCCCAATGAAATAGTCTCTTCTGAAGCAATCTTCATTACTACAAAGGCATATTCCAATCCAATTGTTGCAGATAGTCTCCATCAGAAAATTCGAGCTGATGTCCCATTAGTTGTACTCCAGAATGGTATGGGAAATGAAGAAATTTTTATGTCTAAATTTTCTCGAAATCCGATTTTCCGTGCAATAACTACAGAAGCAGCTGAGTTAGTCTATCCTGGAATTGTTAATCATGTTGCATCTGGGAAAACAGTTTTTGGTCAAGTTCAGGGTTCTGAAAATGGATTTAGTAATAGAATTCAAAAAATTATATCAAGTTCAGGTTTTGCAATTCAATTTACACCTGATATAGAAGTTAAAATGTGGCAGAAATTATTGGTAAATGCAGCTATTTGTCCTTTGGGAGCAATTTTACAGGTTCCTAATGGAAAGATTTTAGAGAAATCTTCTATTAAAAAGATTTTTAATGCAATTATAGAAGAAGGATTGGCTATCGCTCAAATTAACCTCCCTGAAGTTGATTTCTCTGAGACTCGAGACTTTACACTTAGTGTACTTGAGAAAACGAAGAAAAATAAATGTAGTATGCTTCAAGACGTTGAAAGGAAGCGAAAAACTGAAATTGACTTTATTAATGGATTTATTGTACGTGAAAGCCGTCGATTAGGATTAAAAGCCCCAATAAATACAGCTATAACAGATTTAATACATCATATTGAACATCATTCATTGAACTGAAGGATTAGCTTAATGAAGTGTCCTAGTTATTGGATCGCGGCTCATTTGACTTGCATTTTTGAAATTCGTGACCAATCATCTAATATATTAGAAAAAGGTTCTCGTGGTGCTGGAATTTCTATTAAAAGAGGTGTAACTACTACCATCCTAGATAACAATAAAAAAGAGCCTGAAATTCATTTCAATGGCAAAAATCAGCCTTTATCAGATTCAATGGTCTCCGTACAAGTTATGAATTTATTACTTTCTCCAGAAGAACAACAAAATTTCATAATTAGTCATTCTTTTGATATCCCAATTGGAGGAGGATTTGGAGCATCTGCTGCTGGAGCATTAGGTGCAGCGTTCTGTATTAACGATTTTTTTGAATTAGGTTATAATGATTTGACATTATATCAAATTGCCCATAGATCTGAAGTTTTAACTAAATCTGGACTAGGTGATATTATTGCATTATATCAAGGAGGCTTAGAGATCCGTATTAGAGCAGGGGCTCCTGGTTATGGAGAAACAATTGGCATAGAAATGGATCAAAAGTGGAAAATCGCAACTATATCCTTTAGTGGTTTACCTACATCAAGTGTACTTTCAGATTCTGATAAACGGTTTAGGGTTAATTCAACAGGGGCAGCACTGATTGACCAATTACTTCTTAATCCTATATTTAGTAATTTTATCAAAATAGCGAATAAATTTACCTTAGGTGTTCAACTTTGGTCTGAGAAAGTTAAAAAAATTATTTTAAATCTTCCTAGTAGCATATTTGGGTCTCAAATCATGTTAGGAGACGCAATTTTACTTTTTTATCAGAATGATGATGATTTAAATGAGTTAAACCTAGATTCAGATTTAATACGAAAAGAAGAAATTTGTTATAAAACTTTACAAAGGTTATCATGATGAGAAACCATCAAATTCCTAAAGATCATCCTAGATATCTATCATTAACTATAAGAGAATCTATTATAAATGGCATGCATAATAAAGTAGTAGCTGAAGCAGGTTTAATAGCTCATGGAAGAGGAGAGGCTTTTGATTATATTTTAGGAGAAGAAACTCCTCCATTTGCGTTAAAACAGGAAAGATTAGCTGTATTAAATCTTTTAGAAGCAAAACATCCAATTATTTCTGTGAATGGGAATGTAGCAGCACTTTGTCCTAATGATATTGTTCGATTTAGTAAAATAGTCAATGCTCCTCTTGAAATAAATCTGTTTTATAGGTCAAAAGAGCGTGAAGACGCTATCAAAGAGGTTTTATTAAAAGCAGGGGCTGATCATTTGCTTGGTATAGACCCAGACTATCAGGAGATTATAAAAGAATTGTCTCATTCTCGTAGAATTGTTGATTCTCGTGGGATTGCAAGTTCAGATTGTGTTTTCGTTCCCCTTGAAGATGGGGATCGTACTCTGGCTTTACGAAAATTAGGAAAATCAGTTATAACAATCGACCTCAACCCTTTGTCCAGAACATCACTTGCTGCCTCAGTTACAATAACAAACAATATCATCAGGGCAGTTCCAGAAATGATAAAGTTTGTAGAAGAATATAGAGCATGTTCTCATGATTCAATAACGAATCAACTTATGAAATTAAATAATAAAGCATTATTGCAAGAATCATTGAAATTTATGGCTGATCGATTAATTTTACTTTCTCGTGAAGAGAAATTGTTTAATCTAAGTTAAGGTGATCTGATGAAGAAGAAAAATGTCATTGATATAATGGAAATGAAGAAAAATAACATTAAAATTACTATGCTCACTGCTTATGATCATGTAATGGCATCAATATTAGATGAAGCAGGGACTGACATGTTACTCGTAGGTGATACCATGGGAATGGTTGTTTTTGGACATCAAACGACATTGAAAGTTACCCTAGAGGATTCTATTCGTCATACGCAAGCTGTGGCTCAAGGAGCGAAATCTGCTTTAGTAATTGGAGACTTACCTTTTGGTACATTTCAAGTATCTCCTGAAGAAGCAGTGAGAAATTCAGTGAAGCTTGTTCAAGAAGGAAATGCAGAGGCAATCAAATTAGAAGGTGGAAGTGAGAGGGTTACATCAATCGAGAAAATTCTAGATGCGGGAATCCCTGTTATGGGCCATCTTGGACTAACTCCTCAATCCTATCATAAATTTGGTGGATTTAAAGTACAGGCTCGTTCTGAGGAATCAGCTAGATTTATATTAAATGAAGCTAAAGCATTAGAGAAAGCAGGAATATTTGCATTGGTATTAGAAGCAATACCATGGGAAGTAGCAAAAAAAATAACAGAAGCAATTTCAATCCCTACAATTGGTATTGGCGCTGGTCCTTATTGTGATGGTCAAGTCCTTGTTACTTATGACATGCTAGGTTACTTTGATTTTAAGGCTAAATTTGTAAAGAGGTATGCCAATATAAAAGATCAAATATTATTAGCTGTTCAGCAATACAACAAAGAAGTTCGAGAAAAAGTATTTCCAGATTTAACCTTTAGCTATGAAATGCCTTCCTCTAAATGAATGATTTTTCATATTATTGAATCACCTCACATTCAATACTTTCAATTATCTCCCTGTCTTAAATTATATTTAAAGCTGATAGAAGCGTTTTTAAAGAAGTTGAGCTTTAAAATCATTTGATTGAAGGATGGAATCCGACTCTGTTAATTATTTTTTTTCAGATAATGTAAAACCATCCATCATTAAACAACTATTCTTAGAAGAACTTTTAATATTAAAAAAACGACTAGAAAATCCTCCACACCCATTTTGTGAATTGGATTGTCCTTGGATTATGTATTGTCGTCAAAATCTACGTCTTGGATGTATTTTAAGTGATATGATTGAGATAGGGGTATGGGAATCTACACTTCATTGGTCAAAGATTTAATTAGGGTTTTTTTCTTTTTCAGAAGAACCTAGAATTTTTTTATTTTCTATTAAATATTTAGGTCCAAATCCTTCCAGTTTCTCAAATGGACCCTCCAATCCTTTAGGATTTCCTGTCTTTGTATAAATTACCTTGGACTTTAATATTCCTTTTATTACATTGGTTGGGCTTTGATTAAAATGATCTAAAAGTATTTCTGCTTTCTTTTGACCAGTATTATGCAATCCCTGTAAAAAGAATATTTGATTGTCTCTTAAATTTCTTTTCTTAGGAGATTTCCTAGCAATTAAAGGATCAGATTTATCTTCCTGAACCCAAGAGGCAATTCGGTTGAGAACTATCGCAGTTTCACTCACTTTTGACGTTGGAATTATTGGAAGTTGACGTTTTAAGAAAATATAAGTCAAGGCTCCATAGACATGCTTTTTCCTCTTTTTCCATTCAACTCGTTCAAATGCAGCTGTTAAATTTTCAATGATTAAAACAGGTTGATCATAAGTTTCAATTAAGCGATCAATTTGTTCAAACAATCTACTATCCATAATAGAAGCGATTAAATCAGTCCCAGTTTTTCGTTCACACGCTACTTGATCTGAGATGATATAATCGGCAATATCAAGATGTGCTTCTTCAACGTTCATTTCTAGTTTACGTAAATGGTTTTTTAATGAATTGGGTTCACGATGATCTACAATAATATGTAATAGCTTCGACATTACTTATTCACATTCTTGAGATCTGAAATAGTCCATTTATGGACGATAACCTTTCTTATCTAAGACACCTGGAATTAATTGATTAGATACCAATGACTCTAAAATTTGTTTGAGAATTTCTTTAGGAAGATTAGTTAAATTTATCAATTCAGCCCATTCAATAAGTTCCTTCGTTCTTGTTTCAGGTTTTTTTAAAAAAAATAAAACGATATTCATTGCTCTCTTTTGTGTAAAGAATATTTGTTGATTTGCTCCCTGAATGAATTTTTTTTCTGAAAGAATCAAATTACGAACTGTTTCTTGATGTTTTTCATCCTCAGAAATTTCTAATACCTCAAATAATTCTCCCAAAGGAATTTCTCCTTTGTATTCAAGAATTCGATTAATTTCTTCTTTTATACCCTTACTAGTAATAAATTCCCCAGTCTTGTTCACAAAGCCTTTAATAACCAAAATTTGTTGAATTATTATTTCTACAATAATTTTAGGTAGATCAAGCTTATAAGCTATTATATCGAAATTTAAACGGGAAAATAATTTTACTTCTTCTTCAACTTTAAGAATTAACTCTTCAGAGAAAAAGTATGTTTTATCTATATTAAAACGTCCTGAAAACTCATTGGAGATATAATCTAATATTTCATTCTGAAGAGATTTATCGAGCTTAGATTCGTTCAAAAGTGTTAAAATTGAAAGATAACCTTTTCCAATAATTCTTTCTTGGATTGGTTGATACAATGATTCCAAAGATATTAATTTTCCATCTTTTGTTTTAAATGTTTTAATGGTTACAATCTTTTTAAGGCTATTTAAAAAAATAGAAAAGTTTAAATCTATGTGCTTCAGTAAGTGCTGAACTATTCCCTCATCTAAACGAGAGGCGTTCTCTATCAGGTTATTAAATTCAGAAATGTCAATAAAAACTTGAATATCATCGAGCCATTTCCCTTCATGAGTATGCTTTATTATTTCTTTTATTTTTTCAGTATCGACTTTTGGATTACCAAGTGATTTTAAGAGTACTGGGACTGCTAAAATTTTATCCTTTGAAATTTTTTCATTGATTATGCGAGTTAAATAATCTATTGTAAAAAATTCTCCTAAGGAATTATACCATCCTTGAATTTCCTCTTTAAATTCATCTATTAGCTCGATTTTAATTCTTTCAACTGGTTGATTAAGCATTTTTGCTATTTCTTTTAGCGATAATATTCCTGAAGTTTGTAGGGTATTGTAAATTTCTTCTAGCTCGGTTTTATGGACAATAAAATTCGGAGAACTCCATTGTATACTATCTATTTTATTTGAAATAGCTTTAATATTTTCTGACTGAATTCCTTTAAAAGGATCCTTTTTAATTAACTCAGGGAAATATAGAGATCTTTTTTCATTAATCAAACTAGTAATTAGCTTTATAAGCCCTGTTTCAGTCATTAAACTGCCATCTTTTAGCTCTAAAAGTGGAATTTCTAAAATTTCATTAATTAATATTTTGACTGCTAATTCACTAGTGTTTAATTGACTAGAAATTTCTTTGAATGTAAATTTTTCTTTTTCTAGCAATTTCTTATGAAATTCTTTCAGCTCTGGCTCTAAATCAATCAAAAGAATGTGTAAATTATCAGAAAAATCCTTCTTAGTATTTTCAGATCCAAATTTTAAAAAAGCTAGAAATTCAATCTGCCTTGATCTTCGAATAATTGGAACAATATTTTCTTTATTTTTACTAAGATAAGAAGCTGCAGTTTCTCGTACATATTCATTAGGGTCAATTAAGTTTTTAAGAAAAGGAATAATTAATTCACTACCCCCCATATGTTCTAAAGCTGAACTTGCTTGGTTTCGGGTCCAATCATCATAATTTTTGTTCTGCATAATTTCTAGAAGCAATCCTATGGCTTGTTCGGTTTTAAGTTTTCCTAGAGCATAAATTATAGATCTTCGAAGTCCCGTTGAGGCATTTATACTTGTTTGAAGCATATTTGTTAAAATATTTTCAATACCATGAATTTCTTGTGACGCTACTATATCAAGTGCAATTTTTTGTACAACTTCCTTAGGATCTTTCAAAGAACGTATTGTAAAATCAGTCAATTTAGGATGTTTATTTACATTCATCCATTCTAAGGCGAGAGCTCTTACTCCAGGATTGGCATCATTAAATCCATTAATAACGAGATCTTCGACTTGTTTAAAATCTGTAAGTATCGTAATAAGGGTTGAAAAGGTTGTTTCTCTAATTCTATCATCCGAATCTTTTACTAATATTAAAAAAGATTTGACAATTAACTTAGATCGATAATCAGAAGGATTAGATTTCAGGAAAGATTTTAGATTGTTTACTGCTTCCCATTTTTGGTTTGAGTCCTTACTCTTAAGGTTTTGTAAATCGATAATCACAGATTCCTCAGTCATAATAATCACTTTGTTTTATACTCAACTTAATATTCAACAGGGAAAATTATTATAAGATTTTACTTTTCATAGGCGGAAAAAAAAATCTAAGCTATTATTTTAGAGTTATTGTTTTTGGAATTAAAGCTATTTAATTCCTGCTGGATTTCGAATAAAGACTGAAATCATTCTTATACTATGGTGAATGTCGCTTAAGGCTAATAATGATGTAGGAGAGTGAATATATCTACAGGGAACTGAAACTACTGATGCAGGAACCCCTTCTCCAATTTGATGAATACGTCCTGCATTTGTCCCACCAAATATTGGTTTTTTAATTTGAAAAGGAATCCCTTCCATTCTAGCATTTTCAATAAGACGTCGATTAATCATGGGATGTGCCAGCATAGAACGATCTGCAACAGTAATAGCTGGTCCTTTTCCGATATATGCTGGACATTCAGCGTCTGGAATGCCTGGAACATCTCCTGCTGTTGTATTTTCTAAAGCTATAGCCATTGTAGGATTCAATTGGGCAGTTGCTGTTGCAGCTCCACGCCCACCGACTTCTTCTTGGGTTGAAAAGCTAAATACTAAGGTATTTTCATGAGAAATTTGACTAAATTCACGAATTATATGAATAAGGATATTCACGCCTGTTCTATCGTCAAACGCTTTTCCTCTAATCATACCATTCCCAAGATCAACAAAGGGATCATATAATGTTCCTGTTGATCCGATAGAAATTCCTGCCTCTTGTAATTCAGTTTCATTCATTCCTAAATCAATATACATATCTTTTATTTCTAGAGGTTTTTTCCTTTCAGCTTCTGTTGTCAGGTGAGGTGGTTTAGATCCAATAATACCATCATGACTTCTAGAGTTATCTCCAAGAACTTTTACTGCTTGTCCTAGTAATGTTCGAGTATCCCACCCTCCTATCGGTACAAATCTTAAAAATCCTTTTTTTTCAATATGACTTACCATAAATCCTATTTCATCAATATGGGCATCTAACATTATCTTTTCGGGCGTATCACTAGTTGAATTGCCATTTTTGACTACTAATAACGATCCTAGGCGATCAATCCAGAATTTATCCACATATCCTTCAATATGAGGAATGATATAATCCACTACTGGTTTTTCATATCCACTAACGCCAATAATTTCAGATAATTCTCCCTGAATGGTCTTTATACTCTCTAAATCCATTGGAATTCAACTCAAAAAGGTAATTTAGGCTTAAGAACGACAATTACACTTTGAAGGCTTAATCATTAGATGTCCATTCAGTAAGTGCAAAAGTTGCGTCCCATCCCTTCGATATTTGTTTGACTTTTCCTTTTTGCGCTAATGCAGCTAAGACATTAAGATATTCTTCTATTTCAGTCTTTGAGAAATCTGGCAATTCATCAGCTATCTTTTCTAAGCTTTTAGGTCCAGAATGTAATACATTTAAAATTTTAACAGCATCTTCAATTAGGGCATATCTATAAGGTTTTTCAGGGATTGGTTCTCCTTTAGGATTTAAATTCCATATTTCCCCATCCTTAACAACTTTTCCAAAGGCATGAAGATAATTAAAAAATCCTAATGTATAGTATGTATCACTAATGCATAAATCCGTTCCAGGAGATATTTCATAAGGACTTGCTTCTTCACCTAAATATTCTAATTTATCAATAATTTGTAGAGCATGTTTATACGGAAAGGCATTGAAAGGGGATTTACTTTTATAATCTTCCATTTAGACACCTTCAATAATCTTTAAGGGAGTAATTCAATGATTAATGTTAAGAGAACAGCTTTTTTGTGATTTAAATAACATTTTGGTGAGAAAATCAAAAAAAAATTTTCATCAAATTCCATGATGTAGAATCAATATTTTCTCAAGATTTATTGTTTTCTCATCAAATAAAATAAAATCTTCTTTCTCATAAAACCTTAGTAACTCTGGTGTTTTCTGATAGACTTCAACTGCTAAAATTTTAATTTCTTGGTGCTTGTTCCTAATTTCCTCCTTTATTTGGTTCAAGATATTTTTACCAAATCCTTGATGTTGAAAGGAGGGATCAATTGCAAAATGATAAAGTTTCATGATATTTTTGTTAATTTTTCGCAATGAAAAAGTGCCAATCATGTTTTTATTGTTGTGGATTATACTAAATAGAGAATTATTATGAAAATCATCTAATAATTTTCTTTTTGTCTCAACTAAAGCCCCAGGAAGGCGAGAAAGAGTTTTAACAATTGGTTGATAAGCTTCCTGTAAAATATCTTCAATTAAAGAAATTTCATTCATTTTAGCCTTACGAAAATATATTAAATCCTTTGGAGGGTTTTCCTTCAACAAGGATAATTCCCCTGTTTTTAGTAAGGAATTATCTCCTTAATCTGTCTGACTGTATCTGAAACTTTGACAACAAGATTCTCAAGTCCTGATTTTGGCTCACCATCAACGTAGAGCACTAAACCCTCCGAGATTTTATATGCTACTAGATGAGTCGATTCTGATGACACAACAAGATAATTCAGATTCCGCATGTAGGTACTAACATTTAGAATGCGGATTGCTCCAGCCATTCGTTCTTTATCCATATTATATTCAAGAAGAATATCCCCAGTGAAAGAAACAACCATTGCTCCTCGTGCTCCTATATCAGGGTTGTGAACTAATTTTTTTAAGTAAAATAAAGCAGCGTTTTTCGATGAACTAAGCATCTCTCGGGTTTCGCCCTTAAAAATCTCATCTACCTTTCCAATGAAAGAAACAAAAGCATCAGTATCAATAATATGCATTGTATTAATTTCTTCTCCATAATCCGCTAAAAAAAGACTTGCTATTGTTGTAAGTTTGAACTGTAAATCCAAGGGTGAAACTAAAGGGGAAGCTAATATTGCAAAGACTAATCCCTCTTTTTCAATAAATGAAAAACGAATATCAGTCATATCGACAACTTTTAGATCACTAAGTGATCCTGAGGATCTAGCAAAGGAGAACATTGCAGATAAAAAAGCAACTACTAGATGGGGATCTGGTGTAGTTGTTTTATCTATTTCATATGAACGTGTTAAAATTGTGTTACCACTGTCCTTTTGAAAAATAAAAAATGCTTTAATAGTTTTGAACTCGTCTAAAGACATAAATATTTCTCCTATAGTGACTAAAGAAATTCTTTTGGATTTACGTTGAGAATTTTTGCCGTCATAGTCCCAAAAGCTTCATTCACATTCTTACCTGTTTTTGCAGAGGTTTCAATATATTCAATAACATGCATGGCTCCTTGAATTCTTTTTAATTCAGCCTTTGTAGGTTCACGTTCTTTTTTTAAATCAGCTTTATTCCCAATAAGAACGGAAAGACACCTGGGAGATACTCGAAGGACTTGAGATTGCCATCGTTCTTGAATCTGAAGTAAAGTAGCTTTTCGAGTTAAATCAAACACATATAACGCTCCATGTGCCCCCCTAAGGTACAAATGAGCGTAGCTCACATGAGATGCCTGTCCAGCAATATCCCAAAGTTGTAATGATACTGTACGGAGAACATCTTGTTCATCAATGAATTTTACTGTTTTAGTGAGAAAATCAACTCCGAGACTCATGCTATATTCCTCCTTAAACTTATTTTCGATGTACCGAAGTATAAGGGACGTTTTTCCAACTGCACCATCTCCAAGTAACAAAATTTTCAATATGTGCCTAACTTCTTTACTCAAGATATCCACTTCAAAATTATTTTAGATTTAATTCTAAGATAGATGAAGAAATTTAGCTAAATCTTTATCATATCTTGATTTTAAAGGATTGTCTTTTCCTAATTTCATCCATCAATTCTTTTATTTTCATGATATTTAATTGAGAGTTAATTGTAAACCTAAGCTTTTTCCTTTAAAAGGATTCAAAAGAACTCTAAATCAAGATTTCTGAAAAAATGAATTAGAGATTAAAATACTTATTTTTTTTTAGGGTATTGAGAAGAATTTATTAGCCTGCATCCTTAAGATGAAAAGGAACCAACTTTATTTGATTAAAAACGCAAACTAAGGTAAATTTCTATTTATGTCTAAATATTTGATTTTTTATCCTAGAAGGCGGCTTTAGTAAGTGTCAGAATTTTCAGGAACTGAAAAATGGATAGAATTAGTATTAAAGGAGTTAAAAGAAGCCACAACTGAGGAAATTATAAATCGTGTTGCTATTTTTAATACCGATTGTGCTGATAATATTCCTCATGTATTAACAACCTTGCGGTTGCAAGGGAAGGTAGGATATAGAATTGATAAAGTGAAAGAAGAAGGGAGTAAAAGGATAATTTGGTTTCTATTAAAAATCGATTAAATCTAGCTAAAACCATAACGTTTGACCTTCAACTGGGATTATTATCTTTTCCCTTTTGATTTTTGAAGTTTGATCAAGAACATCCTGCCCTAGATGAGTAAGAACAAGCCTTTTGGTGAGAGGCGCTAAAATTAAGGCTTCCTGTAGATTTAAATGTGACTCTAATTCGATTTCTAGAAAGCTACATTCAACTATTGCAAATTGAGTACCTTGAACAAGACTTTTTAAGTTATTTGTCCATCCTGTGTCACCCGAATATGCAACTGAACTATTTTTAACCTCTATTCGATATCCTAAAGCTTCTGGTGTATGATTCATCTTAAATGCAGAAATTTTAATGCCCTCATATTCAACTGGAAAATCTTCATTTATTATTACATATTCACAAGGGAATCCCTTTTCTAATGATGCAATACTTGGGTAAAGTAGATTAAATAGATTTTCAACTTGCTCTTTGGTTCCTTCTGGACCAATAATAGTTAGTTTCTTTTTTCTTCTTTGTAGCAACATTGCTTCGAGTAAGATAAAAGGTAAACCAGCGAAATGATCTCCATGAAAATGAGAAATTAGAATCAAATCAATATCCCCTGTTCCTTTCTTATGTCGTTTTAAGGTTGAAAGCGTTTGGGGACCACAATCTAATAATATTCCTTTATTATCGATCCAAGAGTAAATTGCAGAACTATTTTTTCCTCCAGATGAAAAAGCATCACCAATACCATAGAATGTTAAGTAATTGGAATAGACTCTTTTGGATCGGATTATTGTGCCACATACTTCCCCATTTAAAGCTTGATTAAACTCTTCAAGCCCTATAACCCATGAGACTGTATTAGTTCTAGCTAGTTCTACAAGATTTCTTAATTTACCAGTCATAGCATCTGTTACATCATAATTAGATAAACTTTCATGAGCATGGAAAAATAATTTTTTGTTATTAGAATTTAGATATTCAATGTTATTTTCGGATACTAAAATTGTTGTTACAAATTCTGCAGAAGGATCAATTGGATCTTTGGAATAAATCCCTGTTTTCTTACCTTCGACATTAGTTAGAAAGATTGCTCGCGAAATACGTGATTTTGCGAACTTTCGTGCTAATGCGCCTGGAATAATGTCCCCTGAAAAAACCTTCCATCCATTGGTTGTATATCCTATATCTCCATAAAAAAAAGGTATAGGAGAAATTTCACTATTTAATATTTCTTCAAGAAGTGAAAGATCTGGTGAATCTCCATATTTTGTTGAAATTCCTTGTGTTGATTCTCCTTGTATAATCAGATGGGAAGGTGCTGAAATTGCATTAATGCCATATTGAATCGCTTTGCCGATGATTAGCTGATTTTGAATTCCTACAGCAAGCTTAACTATTGGATAAGTGTCTTTGAAACTTTTTGAATAATTCTGTAGAAATAAAACTAAAGAATGCCCTATTGATCCTGCTCCATGAATTAAAATGAGCTTTTCATTAGGATAGCGGTCAATGAAATTTTTTAATGATTTAAATATCTTCTCTAAAGTCAAAAAGTTTGTTAAATCAGAAATAGATTTAGTAAGAGCTGTAAGAGAAGATGATTTATGAAGAAATCTATTAATTTCATCTAAATAGCTTTTTATCAACTGTTCATCTTTTTTATAAGTGATCAAACTCCCACCTAATTTAATTAAAGTGAAATTTTTAATCATAGACTCTTGTCTCACCTGAACTGTTATTTTGGATTAATCAAATGGATGATTAATTTTACCATATTAAAAATATCTTCTTTCCGTACTGTTTCAAAGTATGTATGAGTATAGCGACATGGAATTGCTAGCATCACAGTTGAATGTCCCTCCATAAAAAATACTTCTCCGTCAGTACGATAATTCTTAAATACTGCTCGCTGAATTGGAATAGCTTCTGTATCAGCCAATATTTCAATTTCTTTGATTAATGAATCATGATAATGCACTGAAAAATCTTTATAAACTATTATAGGGCCCTTTCCTAGAGCTGTTGGGATAAAATCTTTATCAGTATTTGGAATATCACCTGATAATCCTATATCTAATACTATTACTGTATCAAACTGGTCTGATTTGGCAGCTGCAGTAGCTCCTTTTAAACCCATTTCTTCTTGAACCGTTGAAATAAGAGTAAGATTAGGTTTTTTTTCTAGTTTGACTAATTCCATTAACAGTAAGTTAAGAACAGCTAAACCTATTCGGTTATCCATAGAGGGACCAACAAGATTTTTTTGAATTGTTTTCACCTCAATATCAAAAACTGCGGGAGTTCCAATGTCGATTCCTAGATCTATCGCCTCTTGTTTGGATGAAACACCAATGTCAACAAAGAGATCCTCGAAAAGAATAGGTGTTACTTTACCTTCGATACCAGCTATATGACCACTTCTTAAACCAAAATACCCTTTTACGATAGTATCTTTTCGTGTAAAGAATTTTAGTGGTACTCCAGATAAGAATCTCGCATCAGGGGTTGTTGCAGCTGTATTAAACGATAATTTTATGAAACCATCATCAAGAACTTGTTGGACTATAAAACCTATAGAGTCAGCGTGAACTACGATGGCCCAATGCCGACCTATTCCATCAATTCGTCCAAAAAGGTTCCCAATATTATCAAATTTTGTTAAGACTCCAAACTTTTCCCAATTTTTCTTTACTAACTCCTGTACTTGCTCTTCTCTCCCCACTGGGCCAAATACTTCATTATACATTTTTATTTTTTTGAATAATTCATTTTCAAGCATTTTCAAATTTCTCTCCAGGGAATGTAATAGCTAAAATAATTTAAATTACCAAATTTCTACTTATGCTTTGATTACTATTTGTGATCAGAAATGCGGAAATTTGAACTATTTTTAATCCTATTACCTGTTACATTAGTCTGGTTGGAAACTTCTCTCTTCATATTCATATATGGTTTTGAGCTATTAGATTCCATTCCGTTAACAGAAATGTCAAATCCATTTACGAGTTTTGGGACTTTTTTATTATTTATAATAACTGGTATTTCAACTCTTTCAATAGTAGGAAGTGGTTACTTTATTGATAAACAACCTACCTATACTATAAAGCTTATAGCTGGATCATTATTATTAAATGGCCTTTCTCTCATTTGTACCGCTTTCAGTTTATCGTTCAATCACTTTATAATAATTGGATTACCATTTTTAGGATTTAGTCTAGGAATACTTGCTGTTGCAGCTCATTCAATATTTACAGTTAATATAAAGTCTACTGATAGAGGTTTTATTTATTCTTGTGCTGTATTTACTAGCATGTTTATTGCATTAATTTTTATTATTATTTTTGAAATCTTAAAATCAAATGTTGATGTCCCGCTGTTTATCATAGGATGTTTTTCTTTAATTGCATCAATTATTATTTTTTATTATACTAAGACTAAATTTCTATGGGTTAATGATCAATTTCCTACTTCTACACGGAAAATAATAACAAGAAGATCCGTTAAAGCTTATACAATAGCTCATCTCCTAACTTATATAATGCTTGGGGTAGCCTTCACAACAATTTCTCAAATGGTCATTGAACCAAATCTATTCTGGGTTCTTGTATTTTTAGGGGATCTTTTTTCAGTTATAGTAATGGGAAAACTCTCTGATCGTATTGGGAGAAAAGATTTATTTGTTTTTGGAACTTATATGATTGTTTTTTCAGTTTTAATTGGTGCAGTTACTGATTTTTATGTTGTGTATTATGTATCTGCTATTTTATTAGGGATAAGTTTCTCAATGATGCATCCTTCGATAGATAGTGGAGTTTGGGCAGATCTAGCCCCTTTAGATTCAATTGGTCGTTATTCTGCATTAAATATTACTTCATTATTACAGGGGATTGGATTAGGTTTTATAATTGGATTTTTAATTTCACCATTAGGTAGAATTGATATAGTTACATATCTATTAATTGCACTGGCTGTTTTGAGTTTATCACCTTTATTTTTCATTGCTGATTCCTATAAACCCCTTGAAATTTACCTTTTACTTGTTTCAACTAGTGGTATTTTGATGTTTCATCATGACTTTGAATCTCAAGATGATATATCTCGAAAGGATTTAACATTGGTTAGTGGAGCATTATCAGCTTTAGGTACAATATTTGAAGCAATTGATGAAAATTCAGGGAGTGGTTTAGATTTGGTTCGCCATGGTAATGTTTTTATTATTCAATCTAAAGTAAAAACTGTGGATGGAAAAACAATCTTTGGAACAATCTTTACAAACAAATTAGATTCTGAAATAAAAAAGAATCTTGATAAATTTGTTTTTAGATTTTGTTTACGATTCCAACAGGATATTGTAAAATGGATTGGTTTGTCTTCAATTTTTCATTCTGCAGTTCAAGACGCAGAGGAAATATTTGGTCCATTAATCCCAGCTCGAAGTGGTAAAAGTTGGTAGCAACAAGTTTTTCTATATGGAAAAATGATTCGCTATTATCAAGATTAAATTGTAATATATAGAGATAATTTCTGTTATGAGACTAATCTTAGTCATAAGAATAAAAAATTCCCAGATTAGGATAGTGAAAGAATGAAAGTTAAAACTATACTAACAATAACAATTCCCTCGATCTTCTCTTGGATTTTAGCTTCTCTCCTCCTTTTAATCTATTTATTTGACATCTTAGATTATGTTGAAAACTCTCCAAATAATCCCTTTTCAGGCTTTGGACTTGTTTTATTAAGTTTCTTTTTAATTTTGGTTATAATAGCACTATATTTTACTGGTGCTTATTTAGACAAATATCCTGAACGATTACGTCTTACTACGATAATCGGTATGTTAGGAAGTTCTATTTCAATAATTTTTTTTACATTTACGATCGATCAAAGCTTCATCTTACTTCTTTCTTTAACCTGTCTAGTTATTTCCTTTGCAATATTATTATCAAGTAGCGGTACTTTGTTTGGTGGTCTTACTGATATGTGGAGTAGGGGAAAGACTTATTCAGTTGTTATTTTTTCTTTTATAATACTCACGCTTATTAGTATTATAGTAGGAGGGCTAATTTCTCATCGATTTACTGATACAGAGCTATTTAGCCACAGCTGGGCTGTAATTTTGCCAATAATAGGAGTTCTTGGATTCCTATTGACCCTAATTTTTTTCTTAATATCCAGAGATTTAGGAACTCCTTGGAAAAATGATAAATGGCCAACTAAATTTGGAAAAATAGTTGGAAGACGTTCTGTAAAGGCTTATTTAATCACTCATTTCCTACTTTATGCAATGGTTGGACTTGTAATTACGAGTTTCTCTAAAATTGGGATGGAATTTAATGTTGATTTAGGCGTAACTATTCCCAGTGTTGGTCAATTTGAATTACCTACTGATAAAACTTATTGGTTTATTGTCTTACTAGGTGATTTAATAGCAATACTGCCTGCAGGATATTTTGCTGATCGAATAGGGCGAAAAAGCCTTATTGTTGTTACAATATATGGCATCGTTTTCTCGACATTGATTTTTGGTCTGCAAAGAGAAAGTTTTGAAAGTTATCTGCTTTCTGCGATGATTCTTGGGATTTCATTTGCTTTTATTCATTCTACTCTTGATTCCTCAATTTGGGCTGATCTATCACCTCGTGATGGACTAGGAAGATATTTTTCTCTAGGTTTAATCTCTCTAACATTAGGATTAGGGGTTGGATCGGGATTAGGAAAATGGATTATTGTTCCAATTGGTGGAAATATTGAATTTCTTACTTATTTACTGATAATACTGGCAATTCTTTCTGCGTTTCCTTTATTTTGGGTTTCTGATAGCTATAAACCATTAGACTTCACACTCTTACTAGTAATGGAAGAAGGAGGATTACCAATCTTCGATTACTTATTCCAAAAAAAGATTGAGATCTCAGTTGAATTAACACTTCTAGCAGGAGCATTAACTGCTGTCGCCTCCTTTATGAGCGAAACAATGAAAGAGAAAGGCGATTTAAATCTTGTTCAGCATGGACATCATTTTATTTTGACTGAAAAAAAGAAAGGTGCTTCTGCTGCTATATTTAGTAATAAACAAGATCCTGAGCTTCAGTTTGCTTTGAAAGAATTCCTTGAAAAATTTGTTGCTAGATATTCTGAAACATTAAAAACATGGAATGGCTCCCGATCTTTATTTGATGGAGCAGTTGATATTGCAGAAGAAGTTTTTGGTCATCTTGCTCCCTCAATAAACTTCGAACAGAATGTTACATAAATTGAAAATAATCGTTTTAAGGTGATTACACTGGTTGCATGGGTTCTTTTTCAAATCATACTACTTGCTTTGACACTTTTTATCGGAGTAAATTCATTTTTGATATTCTTTGAGCTTTTTCAAGGATTTCCTCTACAACTCTTTTTCTCACTTTTAATGGCTTTATTATTCACACTTTTTTCATCATTATTCGTTTTTGCAATGATCCATAAAATCGCTAGATCATTCATGCGTAATGAGGAAGGAATCCTTTCTGGAAGAGATATGGCATTATGGGGGATTGCCATGACTTGTCAAGACACTGCATACTATATGGTTAACAAATTTTTCATTAACCAAATATTTCCTGCCATATTTTATAAATTATTTGGTGGAAATCTCGGTAAAGGTGTAGCAATTTACACAAGACTTTGGGATGTGGAATTAATTGAAGTAGGAGATTATACTTCGATTGGAACTGGATGTATCATTGGAGGGCATGCTATTTCTCAAGGAGAATTATTCAGAAAGCGAATAAAAATTGGGAAAAACTGTACAATTGGTGCAGGTACCATTATTCTTCCTGGTGTAACTATCGGAGATCAGGTTATCGTAGCTTCAAATTCTGTGATTCCTGCCAATCGTACCCTTGACTCCAACTCGGTTTATGCGGGTAGTCCTGTCAAAAAAATTCGTGAGTGGCACGGTGAGAGTCCATGGAGTAGCTTGTCAAAAAATGGCGAATAAGAATAACTTCTATTCTTTAGAAAATAAAGAGTTAATGAAATCAAGTTTATTTCTGTGAAAGTTTTTTTATTTGTTCTAAACTTTCAATAATCTCATCTTCTGTATTATAAAAATGAGGAGAAAGCCTTAATCCACCTTCTCGATAGGAAATTGCGACTTTTTTAGGTAAATATCGTAATTCAGATACAATTTCTTTTGCTCGTGGGCATTTAAAGTTGATAATCCCACTTCGCATACTTTTCTGCTTGATAGGAGACTGTAATATAAATTCAGGTGTGTTGAGTACAATATCAATAATCAATGAAGTAAGCTTTTCAATCTGATGATATATATTATTTATTCCGATATCTGCTAGAAATTTCACTGCCTCACTTAAAAGTGTTGAATTTGGTCCTAATGAAGCTTGAAATCGTTTTGCTCCCGTTCCAGGAACATAATCATGATGAGAAAGGTTCATTGGGTTCATATCAGACATTGATCCTACAAAGGAAGGATTTAAATGATTGGCAAGGTCTTTCTTCACATAAATAAAACCTGTACCCATAGGTCCAAGAAGCCATTTATAACCACCTGCTACGAGGAAATCTATATTCATTTTTTGAACATCTATTGGAATAGCTCCGCATGATTGAATAGCATCAACTATAAGATAAGCTCCGACTTCATGGACGATTTTAGCTAATTCCTCAAGGTTAATACGAAAACCGTTTCCAAATTGTACATGAGATATCGCAACCAGTCGGGTATCTTGATCAAGATTAAAATCATCTAATTCTAGAATCCCATTCTTATTCCGTATTATAGATGTACCAAGGTCAAATTTTTGTGCTAATACCTGATATGTGTAAGAATTCGAGGTATATTCGAGATCATTCAATATGATTTTATCTTGACCTTTTCTCCAATCAATACCTTCTGCAATAGCAGCAAGACCATAGCTAGTATTGTAAGTAAAGGCAATTTCTTCCTCAGGAAACTGTGCGTTAATGAAAGTACCTACAGTTCTCCGATCCTTATTTATCTCTTCATACATCTGATTTAATGGTCTGAAATATAACTCTCCATAAGTTTTATGATGAACCATCCATTTTTGGGTTAAATCTTGGACTGGTAATGGACTGGGGCCAATTGCAGCGTGATTGAGATAGATAGCTTTTTCAACCACTGGAAAATTTTCTCTTAGTTGAGTAATATTCATTTACTATTCCTTCAACTCTTTCAATTTATAGATAATGGAAATTTAGATAGCAATTGTATAAATTTAATAATATTTTATCTGTATCATTCTATTATTTTCGACTAAAGATAATCCTTTTTACTTGAATACCTAGGCTAAATAATTTTATTGTTGAATTACTGGTCATTATTTCTCATCATATGCACTAAGAAGCATCAAAATTTCTTTAATATAATCAATCATTTCACGTATCGAGGTTGTTTTAAATTCGACGAATTCTTGACTTGAATGAACAAAAGCATCTAAATCTTGTTGCTTTTGGAGAATTTGAAGGATTTTAAATTGTTTATATACTTTTTCTTCTAATTGTGTAAGATTATTAAGATGTATAAAGTTCAAAAGTCTTTCAAATGAGTCCCTAGCTTCAGAAAATTGTAAATTATGTAAAGTAATGATACCAAGTAGAAGTTCTACCTCTCCTGTTATAATTTTAGAAGCTTTTACAGCATTTTTTAAGTCCTTAAGATACAATTCAGTTTTATTCAGATATTCCTCTTCTCCGATACTAATGTAGAGCTCAAGAGAAGCTTGACTCATTCCTAAAAGTGTTCTTGTCTCAACTTCAAAAGATTCTGAATATTCCAATGCTTTTCTAAAAGTTTTAAGTCCTTTCTGAAATTCTTTTTGATGAAGAAGAATATAAGCTTTAGAGTTATAATATCTACCATAATCCAAAGGTCGTTGAGATTTTTCAACTAATTTTTCTGCCTTTTTTAATAGAGATTCAATCTCTTCTTGGTTTTTTATGAAATCAAGCTGAGCTAACATTTCTGCATAGGCAAGAAGGATGATTGAGGGTGGTGATTTTGAAATTTTCAAAAAAGTATTGATTGCATTTTCATAATAGTGTTTCGCTTTTATTAAACTTCCTTGATTGGAATTTAACCAACCCAATGCCCCATAAACATAACCCAAACTATAAAAATCTTTTGAATTCTCACTAAGTGACAAACTCGCCCCGTAATGATTGTGTGCAGACGTTACATCTCCCAAAAATGTGTGAATCATACCAAGAGTGTTATGAGAATACGATTTATACCAAGTATCATTTATAGATTTGGTGTTGATATCAATAGATTCTTCTAAATAGTTAATTGCTTGGTTATAATCTCCTATAAACCGTAATAAAGAACCTAACTTATTTAAAAGTGATATTCGCTGCCAACAAGGATTTGGGTAGTCTATTAAACATTTTTCTAATAATTCTTTTGCTCTTTGGTAATCGCTAAAGGTGTTTTCTAATTGGTAACTAAGATTCCAATATAGTTGGAATTTTAATTCTTTGGAGAAAGGCGTTATTTTTTCGACACATATTTGTAATTGATCACAAAATTGTGACAATTCTTTTAATTTAGATGACGCTATGGCTTTGAAATAGGATAATAATATCTCAGCATAATTATTCTGGGATTCTCCAATAAAATTTTCAACATTCGATATAATAATTCGATAATTTGGGCTTTCTTGTAAAATTACTAAAAGATCATTTAAATAATTTAAAGTCGAAGAAGGCCTGGTTTCATTAAAAATATTAAGGTTCAGTGATAATCCTTGGAAAAGAAAATTTGAGAATTTTTCTTGGTTATTAAGCTGTTTAAGGGATTTTAACAGAAAAAAATTGTAATAATTATATCTTCCTATATTTTCAGTACAAAGAGGGAGTACAGGTTCTAACCAATTAACAGTTTCTTCGTACTCTTCTAGATTATATGAAATAACTCCTAAACGTCCATATAATCGTCGACGTTGAGAAAAATTCAATGATGTATTAAATCTATTTCGAACTATTGCCATTAATTTTTCTTTAGAGATCCTATATTCATTTTTTGTCCTAAAAATTTCCGCTTCAATAAGTGAACGCCAATAAAAAGCTTCAAAGTTTGTATCAGAGAGATTAGTTTCCAAATTACTATAATAGAGGCTTTCCGCTTCATTTAGATTTTTTTGTAGAAGAAATTTACGTACATTGTTGTATAATTCCTCATTCATTTCTGAACTTCATCCCTATTAAAAATTTGAACCTATTAAGGAACACTAAATTTATAGAAAAACGAGATATTTAAAATTGAGGTTAAATGTTAAAATTAAAAAGGAGAGTATATTCAAAATAATATGATATTTCACGCTAGGGGAGAAAAAAATCGGAATCTGTACAATGTGAGCCGTATTAATCCCTTTCCCTACTAAAGGTTTAGTCAGTTGCCAGTTCTCATCATTTCCTAAGCAAAAACTTGGATCATCAGTCGGTAAAACCTTCGTCATTACATAACAATATTTTGTCATGCACGAAAACTTCATAGGATTTAGTTTAAGAATTTTTCTTTAGAGATCATAAATCTACTATATCTTAAGATATAGACCTCCATCAATTAAATTCATTCCCTTCGGAAAAATTCCAATTCTTGCTCCCTTCGGAATGATATCAGTCTGTTTTGCTAATCTACCGTTGATGAAGCAATCCCCACATACTTCCATGCTAATATTTAATCGATCTAATAGTTGACTAAAAACCTCATTTGGTAAGAAATCTCGTGAAACTATTGTATCTTCTGCTAAAGAAGCTTTTGGAACAAATAAGGTTTTGAATGATCCATAAATATGAATTTCGAGCATCTAAATTCCAATTTTAGCTAGATTGTTTATTTCTTTTAATATCTAATATTATATTCAACAAAAAATTTGAGAAGTGTTAATGCTTCTCCCCAACCTACAGCACATTCAAGACATCTTCGACGACCTTCCTTTGTATCTTGGTAACCTGTTTCTTTTAACATGACAATAGTGCCACCTTCGACCTCTTCAAAAAATATTTCAACAGTAGTATAATGATCTTCCCACCATTTAAAAGAAAATTTCTCAGGAATAATTACATCAATAATAGGACAAACTGCCTCTGTGGTAATTTTATCTACGCCCCAATTTACCCATTTTAAATGCATTATTCCTCCAGGCTTGAGATCGACTGATGTACCTCTAGTAAACCACCCATCTAGACCTTCTGAGGTAGTTATTGCATTAAATACTTTTTCTCTTTTCGCTTTTATAAAAGTTTTATGAATTATTGGTGTGTCAAACTCAGACAAGAATATCCCTCTTTATAAAACGATTTTATTAAAGTTTAATTATATTTCTTTGTTATAATATTTCGTAATAATTGTTTGGTGATTTGAAAATAGATTAAAAGTATTTTAAACTTTACATCAAAAGCTATCTTATATATATAAGATTCTCAAATAATTTAATAAATGAAGTAGAATAATAAGAGGTTGTATCATGGCTCAGCTGATTAATTCCTTTGACCTAACAACCAAACCTTTAATTGGAATGATTCATTTACCTCCTTTTCCAAGGCCTAGTGAAAAATCTTTAGATTCAGTAATCGAACACTGTTTATGTGATGTACAAGTTCTTCAAGAAACAGGATTTGATGCCATTTTAATCGAGAATTTTCATGATAATCCCTTTCCAAAATACCGTCTAGATGATTATAAATATCTCGTGATGAGTACTATCGTGGGAGAGATAGTTAAAGAAATAAAAATTCCTTTTGGAATCAATATCTTACGTAATGCCTGTAAACAGGCTTTAATCATGGCTGCAGTACATGGAGCTGCCTTTATTCGCTGTAATGTATGGGAAGGGACATATATAACAGACCAAGGTAAAATAGAAAGCGTTGCATATGATGTTATTCGAAAGAAGAACATATTTGGATTAAACATTATGATATTAGCTGATGTTCATGTTAAACATGCTTCTCCATTAGGGAATTTTTCTCTTGAAGAGGCCTCTAAGAATGCTTTAATCCGAGGAAAAGCTGATGCTATAATTGTTTCAGGAAGAGAAACAGGATCAATGATTCATCTTGTTGACCTACAAAAATTGTATCAATTAACAGGAATTAAACCTATTTTGGGAAGTGGATTGACAAGCAAAAACGTTCAACAAGTCTTTCCATATATTTCTGGGGCTATTGTGGGAACATTTTTAAAAAATGGAGATCTTAGTGCTTTAATAGATCAAAATAAAGCTGAAAAACTGTCACAAATTTGGAAATCTGAAAAAGACAAGAAAGAATATTAAATTTACAATAGTGATATATGAACTTTCTTTTCTCAATCCCCTATTAATATTAATAATTATTAATTCGTTATCAATGAAGACGCTGCTTTTAATTAACGACTATTCCAAGGAGATAAATAGTGAATAGTTAGTCAGGGATCAAAATCATAGTAAAGGATGTTTAAGCAATCTTTATAATCCTAAATTCACTATAGTTAATTTGAACTAATTTTCTTCCTCATTCAACATCAATCCGCTCGATATCGGAAAGAGATCATATTTGATCTCTTCCTACTATTTATTAAATTATATTTTTATCTTTTTGAATTTAATGTGAGATAGTCAAGTTAATTAGGAAAAACCTCTCAATTTCCTTTTTCGTAAGAGTGTAATTTTATTAAAGAAACTTTTATGAATCTAATATTATCCTGCTTCGATTCTATACCTCTATGAATAATAATTTTAAAAAAGACTCTACTATAGTTTAACTAGCTCTTTAATTTGATGTTTATCACTCGGTGGTCTGATTATGACTTCTTCAAAATTGTTACAGGCATTAAGAAAAAAGAAATCTAATCGTTTTCAAAATTATATAATAAATTTAGTTATCTTATCCTCATTGGTAAATTTATTGGTTTTTTCATCATCACAGGTTCATAAAAATTCAGCTCGTGTAACAATTAATGCAATAGATGGTATCATTTCAGATGGAGAGTATATGCATAATATCAGTTTTGTTGATGGAAACTTTCAAATTTTTTGGAGTGGAAATGGGAATGAAATCATTATTGGAATGAGAGCAAAATCAACTGGATGGCTAGCTATTGGAATTGATCCTGTTTTATTAATGCAAGATGCAGATATGGTTTTTGGATGGGTTACAGACTCTGGTGAAGTAGAAATCATTGATGCTTTCAGTACAGGACCAACAGGACCTCATCCACCTGATTCTGAGCTTGGAGGTACTTCTGATATAATTCAGTTTAATGGAACTGAAGTAGACGGTACAACGACCATTGAGTTTAAACGTTTACTTAATACAGAAGATTCCTACGATAAGCCGATCCCTCTTACAGGGGATATTAAAATCATTTGGGCCTACTCTGATTCTGATTCTTTTGAAGTTCAACATGTTAAAACTACTCGTGGGTCGGGTAGACTTAATTTACAGGGTGCCAGTCCGTATTTTGTTGACTTTGGACCACCATTCTTACTAGGGACCGTATTTTTCTTAACTCTTTTTATTTTATTAATTTATGTAGATAATAAAGGGCGTAAATTACTCAATAACAAACATAATAATAAGGAGGAATCTTGAATGGCTGAGTTACACCCAATTTTATTACATTTTCATATCGCACTACTTGCAGCTAGTTTAATAACAAGTATAATCGTTTTTATCATATCAATTTTAAATGCTCTCAATCTATTTCAGAAAAAACCATTTTCATTACTATTTGACAGAAGGGTTAAAATTTCTGAGGCTAAATTTATTCAGATTCTTGATAAATTTGAATTTGTCGCGTTTATATGTTTGATTTATGGTTTATTCATGTTATTTATTGCAGCAATTGCTGGATTCCTAGATGCTTCTGGAAACATTGGAATATCAAATATAAATCTTGATAACCTGTTTTTGGGTATCGAATTAGCAGGAAAGAGCGAAATAATTTCATATAAAGTAATTTGGTCAATTTTTGGTACTTATTTTTTTATCTTTGCGGGTTTAATACGCATTTACTTTGTTAATTATCGTCATGAACGTCTTTATAACAAACAAAATTTTTTAATTCAAATTCTCTATCTTGGTAGTCAAATCTTTGGCTATTTAATCTTGACAATGGTTGCTGGAGCGGGAGCAATAATTGTTTATGGAGGCACTCTTATTTATGACATTCCTATACTATCTGACTTCCTACCTGGGGGTGGTGGTGATTTATTACCAATTGTGCTCCTAGCTGCATTTCTTGGATTAATACTTATTATACTAATTGGATTCAGCAAAAAACCAAAAGATATTGAAGAAGATCCTTCTAACAGTTCTACTGAATATGTTCATGAGGTGGTTCTATGGCCAGCTGCCTTGGCAATAGGAACTTTATTCGTTGCTTATGCGATTCTTTTATTTACTCAAGGTCAGGAAATTTCTGCAATTGCTTTGTTGTGGATTTTTTTCGTTTTACTTATTGGTTTTATTTTTAATGAGGCTTATACTCAGAATTTGTTTAAGCACACTCAGGAAGGATGGGTTTGGATATTTTTGGGTTCTGAAGTAATTCTATTTTCTATGATAATTGGCACATCATTTGGATTAAGAATCGCATCAGGAGCTAATTGGCCAAATCCAGGAGACATTCTTAATATACCTCTTACAGCCATTAATACTTTTATCTTAATTGTAAGTAGCTTTACAATGGTTAAGGCGGTTGAAGCAATTCAATATGGAAATAGAAAGCATTTATGGCAGTTTTTAGCAGCCACCTGTACATTAGGCACAATTTTTTTAGGAATTCAATTATTTGAATATTCTAATTTATTTCAGGAACAATTTACACCAGCAACAAATCTATTTGGTTCTACATTTTACATTCAAACAGGATTACATGGGCTTCATGTATTTTTTGGGGTATTGCTGGTATTTTTTACAACACTAAAAGCCTATCGTGGGGGTTTCACAAAAGAAAATTATGGAGCAGTCGAATTAGTAGGACTCTATTGGCATTTTGTAGACCTAGTTTGGATTATTCTTTTCACATTAGTATATCTGATTTAAAAAAATCACTAAAGAAAAATCTTTCAGATAATATCACGAAAAAAATCTTAAATAGATGAAATAAGTGAAAATTAAAGGATGAGACGAATGAGGAATAATTATATTGTCAAATTCTTAAGCTTGGGAGGTTTTTTTTATGTAGTCACGAATTTAGTTTCTAAAACCATTGGACAAGGAGGATCCCAATACACCCCTCAACTTGAGTCTCTTTTCGCTGTTGTTTTATTTTTTTCTTTATTAATTGCAGGGATTGTTTATGGTTTAATGACCTATATTCTCGTACGTTTCCGTGCGGGTTCTAAAACCATCAGAAAGCTAATTCAGAATGAAACTAGGATTGAATTAGCATGGATCTTATTTGCTGCAATTATTGTTGTTATTCTATTCATTTCAAGTCTTCCAGTAACTACAAGTTATTTGACTGATCAAGAATATGATGAAGAAATTCTAGTAGTAGGCTACCAATATTACTTCCAGTTTTATAATAAACAAACTGGAAATGCTACAACAAACATTGTATATTTACAGGTTAATAAATCCTATAAGTTAAATTTAACTAGTACAGATGTTATTCATAGCTTTTATTGCCATGAATTGTCAATTAAACTTGATATGATTCCTGGACGATTCAATATTATTTACCTAAAAGTCTCAACACCTGGTAGCTATGCAGTTCATTGTGCGGAATACTGTGGGTTCGGTCATTATACGATGGAAGCGACGATTATAGTTTCTTAGTTGGTGATTAAAATATGAATGAACGATCTCATTACAAGCCTTTCTACAAAAGTCTCAATACTTTAATTGGTACAACCAATCATGCGGAAATCGGAATTTTATACATAGTTTTTGCTTTATTCAATTTTGCGGTTTCTGGATTATTAGCCTTGATTATTCGTATTGAATTGGCATTACCTGGCGGTCAAATTGTCAATGATGAAGTTTATTCTGTTTTATTCACAGCTCATGGAACAGCTATGATTTTTCTGGTCATTTTTCCAATAGGAGCTGGATTAGCTAATTATTTAGTTCCCAAATTAATTGGAGCACCCGATATGTATTGGCCTAGGTGGAATAATGCTGCATTTTGGTTATTAGTTCCAGCAGCTCTTTTACTTTATTTTGGTGAAGCGAGTGTTGGTTGGACATTGTATACTCCATTAAGTTCTATTGATTGGGGTATTGGTGTTGATACATGGATAATTGGTGTATTAATTGCTGGAGTTTCATCATTAGTTTCTGCTATCAATTTTATTATGACGATTGTATCTATGCGTCGACCTGAACTTAAATGGTTTGATATGGATCTTTTTTCATGGTCGATATTGTGTACTTCAATTATTCAGCTTTGTGCTACTCCTCTAATTACTACCGGACTAATTCTCCTTTTATCTGATCGCGTTCTTAATACTGCATTCTTTACTGCCTTGGGATCAGGTATTGGAGCCTTTCTGTGGCAACATGTATTTTGGAGTTACTCACATCCAGCTGTATACATTATGATACTTCCAGCAATGGGAATTACATCTTTGTTAATATCTAAATTTTCAAAAAACAAAATTTTTGGTTATAGATCAATGATATATTCAATGTTAGCTATTACATTCATTGGTTTCCTCGTATGGGGTCATCATCAATATACAATATATGGGGCGGCAGCAGATGCAGTAACAACTACATTTTTTAATGCACTAACCTTTTTGATTGCCATCCCTTCAGGAATTAAAACATTTAATTGGTTACTTACCATGTGGGGCGGAAAAATAAAATTTGAATCACCTTTGGTTCTTCCTATGGGTTTTGTTGTTGGATTTGTCATTGGAGGTATAACTGGAGTATGGCTTAACATTATTCCTATTGACATTATTGCTCATGATACTGCATTCGTTGTAGGACACTTTCATATGATTATTATTGGTGGGGCAGTAACTTCTTTATTTGGCGGCTTCTATAATTTTTTCCCTGAATTTACAGAGACTCTGTTTGGAAAAAAAAAGATGTATAATCGTAGATTAGGATGGATACATACCTTTACGTGGTTAGGAGGAGTTTTCATTACCTTTAATGCGATGATGATTGTTGGCCTTTATGGGATGCCACGTCGATATTTTGATTATACAACGTTTACAGAGACTATCCCGTTCGGAATTTTTGGAGAAGTAAGTAAAGTAGAAATTTTTACGATATTAAACCTTCTTGCAACCATAGGTGCGTTTTTAATGGCTTTTTCAATTTTAATCTTTTTTGTTAATATGGTTTTTAGCTTGAAATGGGGACCTGAAGCAGGTGAGGATCCCTTTGGATTATCAGCCTTAGATGAAGAGCCTGTAAAGAAAACAGAAGAACTAACGTTTGAAGATGATAAACTTGAATGAAAAAAGAGAACCAGAAGAAAAGCCATCCTTACCAGTAAAACGTCCTTATACGACAGTATTTTTATCTTTAGCTATTCTTACAATTTTAGAGCTTAATGTAAGTTTTATCGGGGATATTATGCAAAATATACCGACATTTGAGAATATTGTAGAGCTATTAGTTCCAATTACTCTTATTTCATTAGCTTTTATAAAAGCTGCTCTTGTTGCTGCATTTTTTATGGGAATTAAATATCAAAAACGCCCTTGGGTAACAGCAGGCATCATGTTTGGAATCCCCCTTTTTATCGCGTTACCAGTTGTCTTAATTCCAGCAATGGGAACAGTTGTTTACCTTTGTGGGATTTAGTGAATATTCTTCTTGAGGATTTAAAATGGATAAAAAAAATTTAGTTGGTCTATTTATTGGTTTTATGATTACTTCAGGTGTTTTAATGGCATTTATATTAGCACCACTTGCTCAGAATCAACCTCTTACAGTAATTAAACGAGCCCCTAGCTTTACATTAATTAATCAAGATAATCAAACTGTAACATTGGAAAATTTTGAGAATAAGATTATCTTAATTGGTTTTATGTATACAGCTTGTCAAGATGAATTCTGTCCATTAATGACAACTCATTTTAAATTGCTTCAAAGTGATCTTTTTCCAAAATTAGATACAGATTTTCAAATGCTCAGTATAACATTGGATCCTCTTTATGATACTCCCGAAAGATTAAAAACATATGGGAGTGATTATGGAGCTAACTTTTCTGTATGGCAGTTTTTAACTGCTCATACTCAAGCAGAAATCAATAAAGTAGTTGATGATTACAATGTTATTTCTTATGCCAAAGATTTCTTTGAGTGGTTTAATACTACTATTAATAATTCCACATCTGGGTTTAAACTAAGTATTCACCATGAAAATGAAACTTATCCTGCTGAACTCGTTCATTCTTGGGTTAGTGTTTTAATTGATAGAACACTAATGATTAGAAAAATTTATACTAGTGTTAGCTGGATCTATAGTATCGCAAAGGATGATATCCTTGGATTAATCTAATATAAAAAGAAAGTTTTCCCACAACCCATTCCTATTTGTAAACTATTTTAACTCGATCCCTCTTGGGACAATAAAACCAACGAGCTTCGTTCCAAACCAACCCAGTCCGCTAGCTAATCCAATCGCGGCAAGAATGAGGATTACTTTGAGAATAAAAAATAATCCATTTTGAGATGCAATGAATATATGAAATAATAAAATGAATAATGAATCAATAAATAAAGCTACACCCATTGAGATTTTAAGTCGTAAATAAGGAGTTAGTAATTTTCGATATCTAACTTTTCCATCTATCAAGCCCGTTATCCCTGCTAACATTACTAAAAGAGGAAGTAAAAGAATTATAAGATCTAAAGCGGGAGAGATTTCCATCCCAAGAATATTATCAGTTATGAATTCATTTATTAGAAAAAGAATAACCATGGTTGCGGTGTAGCTGACTGTGAAATGCACTATAACTGGATGAACATCAAATTTTAAATATTCTCGTCTGTTTTTTGAAGCTTTATGCTCAAAAGGTATAAAAGCACGTTCTCGTGCTCCACAAGCTGAACAAATACCTCCTTTTCCAGCTGGTCGGATAAAACCACACACTTTGCATATTTCATATCCTCCTAATTGGATCTCTTTGTTCATATTTATTTCTCACCAAATCAATTTGAATAAATTTGTCTAACATTCTTTTAATATATAAAAATTTTGTTTTTACATGTTTTAACATGCCTAAAATGAGTTCCTATACCGATTTTTTAGAATTATGATTTTAATTATAAATTCTAACCAAAGAATTGATTTGGTTCTGCATCGTGATTTATTTTCTCATTCTTCTTCTCTAAAATATTCTCTTAAAATTACGACAATCGTAGTAGAGTTTAATTCCAGTTTTGAGGAAATTTATTTTTACAAGTGATCATAAAACTCTAGATTGAGAATTCCAATATTTTCCTTTATTTTATTTATGGAAGTAATTTTTCATATCAAGATAGCCACATATAATAGGAGGAAACTTAATAATCCAATGAATATAGCTAGATGTCCTACTCCATCAAGACCAAGCTTTGAAGCTAATGTCTTTTTCCCTGTCTTTGCATCTGCCTCTAGATCTGCAATATCCTGATAAGGTATCAAAGCGAAAACAATTAAATATAAAAAAAGTGAGAAAAATAAAACTGATGGTGTTAAAACCCAGCTTTGAGAGAAAAAGACCCAATAAAAGGTAGCAAAATAAGATCCAGCAGTAATTATTTCATGACCTAAGGGTATTTCTTCTGTAAGATAATTTACAAATATAATCATAATAATGATAGGAATTCCAATCATGAAGAGTATTCCTTGATTGTTCAATACAAGAACTATCAATGCCTGAAGGAGTCCTAAAAGAATTGTAAGAGAACTAAGAATTCTCCCCATCGTACGAACGGAATCCTCAGTAAATATTCTATCTCGAATTATTCCCATCCCTCCAATTTCTTTATCATACCCTGAAGCCCAATCTCCAGCCTCGTCTCGAAAATGAACCCCTATTGCTGATAGTAAAGCATTAAAAATAGCGAAAACGGCCATCGATAGATCAATGGGATAACTTTCTTTAAATCCCATGGTTAAACCACCAATTGCAACAATAAAATAAGCAATAAGAAATTGAGGACGTGCTAATTTAATTAAACCTACCAACTTTTCTTTTTGTGAGACTCTTTTTTCTTTAGACATCAGTTTTACTCCCATTGATATATGAAAATCGTCAATTATAGTAATTTTAAATAATTAGACTTAAAAAAAATTATCTTTTAATTTGTTTTTTCCTAATATTCGTATTCATCCCCATTTCCGAACCTTTTTTAAAATTAAATTAGGTAACATAAATAGGATATGGATTAACAACAGAGATCGACTGTGTTTTTAATAATAAAAATTTTTAATCATATAAAATTGCTAGAGACTTTATAAATTCATCTGATTCATTTTCTTGATCAATACTTATTACTCGGTATGTGAAACCTTTCCTTTGCTGCAATTTATGAGCAAGGTAAGCACCTAAAAACCGAAGTCTTACAGGTGCTTCTTTACCAATCCATAAAAAAATATGTTTTGATGAATTATTGACCATAACATAGGTTTGAGACGTAAATAATATATCCAAATCCTTTGATATATCAATAAGCTGATCTGGGGTAATATTTACAGCAAAAAACTCAATATCTTCTTTTTTTAAATTTTCAGAAAATTCCAGTATCTTTCCATAATTCTTATAGACAGGAATTTGAGCGTACATCTCCTTCATCTTCTGTTATAGAATGGTTCCCAGTTTAAATATACATGAAATATGAGCATAACATTAGGTTAATCAAAGAAACCTTTCAGGAACGATATGAAGAAGACCAAAATATATTTTTAAAAAATTTATTCAGTAAATTTAAGAGATTTCTTGGAATTACCATCATGAAAGCTAATTTACAAGAAAAAAATTCTAATTCTGCATTGAATTTTCATTTTATAGAAGAAAAGTTCATTAAAAGTCCATTGAAAAAATTGATGCAAACGCAGTTTGAAATGCGAATATTTAAACTATTATTACATACCCAAGGGCTTAATCTTTCAGGTTTGAGAATTCTGGAGGTCGGATGTGGTGCAGGTTATGGTTTTGAATCAATAATGAAGGAATTTCATCCTAAGGAATATCAAGGATTTGATATAAATCCTCAAATGGTCGCTTTGACTAAAGCAAAGACAAGAAATTATAGGGGTCAAATAATGGTCTTTTTAGGAGATATTCGTAAAGTAAAACTTCCCTCTAGTAGATTTGATGTGGTATTTGCTTTTACAATTTTTCATCACATTATAGAATGGGAAAAAGCATTAAAGGAAGTAAATCGCCTTCTTAAACCAAAAGGATTCTTTTTAGTTAATGAGATTAACAATCGATCAATTAACAGGTTTCAGCGTTATTTAAAAGTTTATCATCCATTTCAAGCCCGTTTTACATGGGAAATGTTTCAAAAAGGATTAAAAGATTCAGGATTTCGTTTAGTTCAAGATTTTTACTTCCTAGAGGATTTAGGTTTCTTTCTCTGCATCAAAATTTAGAGATTGGATTTCTTTTACTTAAAAATAAGACTGACTTCTGAATAATCAATAAAATCAACAAAAATTTCGTATAATAATCCCCAAGGAGTCTGTTGAATAGAATGGTTTTCTTTTTCTTCATGAACCTTTGTATTCATAGGTAATAGTATGAAAAGTTTTCCTTGATGTCTTCCTGGTAATTTTAATTCAATTTTTAATTTTGATTTTGATAAATTAAAATTAACGACCTCTAAACTACCTTGAGCGATATGAACTGTTGACGAAATGAATATAGTAGTATCTTTTTGATAAGGTATTATCCCCAAATATTTACAACTATGGGGAGAAATTGTTCCTAACTGTACTAATTCATTCTTTTTGAAACAGCCGATAAGTTGTTCATTCCACCAATCAAAAACAATAAATTGATCTGTAGTAATTTCACAACCGCTCAAGGTTAGAATTTTTGTAATAGAGAAATTTCTTTCAATTGGTTGATCTTCCCAATTAATAACAGTAATAAGTAGTCTTTTTTTGTTTAGAACTTGAGTAGATAGAAAGTATAATGTTGGTAAAGGTTCATAAAGTGCATCTAAAGGGATAGCGCTTTTAGGAATAGGGGGTATGATTTTCAATGCCAAATTTAATCTTTCAGCTTCAATTCCTGTCATATCATCTGATATAAAAATTTGTCCACCACTTAATCCGAAAATTGTGATCTGAAGTTCCACTTCTTTTTCAGTTAGAGAGCTACGATTTCGTCGAACTATCAAGCAATCTGGATCATTAATCCATAATGAATTATGTGTAAAAGATCGATAAATTGTAGCAATTAATGCATACTTTAAGCAAGGATCGCCATAAAGTGGTTCTACATCAGTTTTCCATACCTCTTTTGTATCTTCGCTAACTCTCATGGCATCAACTAACCCTATACTTGGTCCAAGAGGTGCTCCGCATCCTAAAATGTATTTATTATCCCCCATTGCATCACGAATTAGTTGGAGAGCGCTACGGTATACCTGAGCTCTGGTCAATCCTTTTTTATAATAAACACTCTGATAAATTGACGCAGCATATATGAAATCAATTTTTATGAAATCAAATTTCCATTCATTAGTTATTTTCTTGATTAAATTTATCAAATGTGTCTGAACTTCAGGATATGTTACATCTAAAGCATATTCAATCTCATTCCAATTAAAACAAACTGGAATAAACTCTCCTGTTGCATTTTTTAGAAACCAGCTGGGATTTTTCCTAAATAATTCTGAAGATTCAGTTGCAAAGAAAGGAGCAATCCATAAACCTGCTTTTTTACCTTGATTATGTGTTTCCTCAACGAATTCGAGAAGACCATTTGGAAATTTGGAATTAAATGATGTAAAATCACCTACATTTGTAAAATAACCATCATCGAGCTGTATCATATCAACAGGTAAATCTGGATTACTTTTAAAAAATTCAACATTCTTTAACAATTCTTTATCAGTTATGTCAACATAATAATAATACCAACTACACCATCCAATCCTTGGGGGTAGAATTTTAACGTGCATCTTTTTACCTGTGATTTCTGCATAATTTAAAAGACTATAATAGCCCTGAAAAGGATGAAAACCGATTAAAAGTTCTTCTGAACTAATTGGATCCATTTCAATCAAATTAAGTATTATATTATCAAATTGTGAGTAAGCTGATAGCCATCTAATCTCTGAAGGATTCTTTAAACGATTCAATACAACACGAGAAAAACAGCGGTTATGTGTAATAAAACCTAGACATAATGATCCTTTTGATTTTCGATCTGAGATCATTGTAACCGATTCAGACATAAAATCTCCAGATAGTGTATTATCATGATTTTGATGTATCCTAGCAATAACATCAACGATGATTGATTCATAACCTTCATCATTTCCCTTGAGTTTTGAATAACTCCAGCTTTGAAATCCATGCTCAAAAAATTTTAGATTAGAAGGTTGAACTAGTTCATTCTGCTTTAATACAATTCTACCAGAAGTTATTTGAAGAGGTGAGATGGAATGAAGAGGTAAATTAGGGAGATTATCAGTATAATTCAATTTTAACTGAAATGTACAAAAATTCTCTGTTTCATACAGTTTAATAGTTAAAATCATGGGAAATGAGATATTGAGTAAATCAGGATGATTTCCAAATTCTAAAAAGATATTAAATTGTTTCCCCTTCCCAATTTCATCAACTATTTCATGTGATTCAACAGAAAAATCTTTATTCTCCTTAGGATAAATTGATTTGATATTACCTTTATTAAAGAAGTTAATTGCTGGTCTTATACCACTTAAATTCTGCATAGCAATATTAGAAGAAACTAGAATTTTCTTAGATCTCTTTTCAAGTGAAATCGTAATGAATTCATTAAAACAAGTGAATTTTTCATTATTTTCATCTGAATGAATCATAGCTATCACAGATTGGCATCAATCGTTATTTATTTACCTTTTCAAAGAAATTCGTTATTCCGCAAAAAGAAATAAAATAAGGAAATTAAGGTTATGTATGAGAATATTAGTGAGGAAAAATGCCAAAGATTGAGATTGCAGACGATTCTGGCAATGAAATTTCAGAGATTTCAATTCCAATTCCTTTCTACATTCGTGTTAAAATGGAAGAAGGTATGAAAAGGTATCGAATTAGATTAATCGATGATTTTGGTAAAATTCGTGGCCAATACATGGGTGGATCTAATCGAGAGTATATCGAGTTACATATCCCATTAATCAGACTCTCTAAACCAGGTCAACTCCGTATTCTGATTGAAGAATCCACTGGTGAAGCTAATTATTTACAAAAACATCAAGTATTAATTAAATATCTTCCTTATTCACCCTCTGAAGAAAAGCTAACTGTTGAAGAATACCTTGAAAAATCAGAAATTGAGTTAAAGAATAAGACAGATTATCTTCAAGAAACCTCTAAAATTGAGGAAGAACAGGTAATTGAATTCAATGAACCAGATCAAGAATCATATGAATTATATGACAAAAGGAGTAATAATGAGACGATTTTTGATGAAGCATTGGAAGATCTCTCTGAAAAACTCGAAAGGAATAATGAGGAAGGGAATCATATTATGCATCAACCTGAGTTTATTGACGAGGATCTAAGAGAGATTGACATTAGGGAAGGAAAAAACAATCTATCACCTGCAGAAATTCAAGAAGAGGAAGAGTTAGGAATATCTGAAGAGGAAGTTGAATATCTATCCAAACGTGAAGAAATAATTAAAAATGGAGTAGTGTTAAAAAAGAGATTCAATAATGAAGAAGAATAATCTGGAGATAGTTCATAATTTTGTTTCCTGAAAATTTAACTGTTTTACTGATAATGTTAATTTACGGAGTAGTCAGTGGAGGTTCAGCGATAATCCTGAAGATAGGTATCTTTAAAGCAGGAGGCATCCAAATTGATAATTTTTTTTGGGATGTTCTTCCAGCAGCTTGGAAACTCATAAAAAATCGAATTTGGTTTATTGGGGGAATGGCTGCAATCCTTGGCTTTCTAATTTATACAGTGGCACTAAATCTCTATGATGTTTCTTTAGTAAAACCATTAGTAAACACAAATCTCTTATTTACCTTTATTTTTGCCTATATTTTCTTTCAGGAAAAACTAGTAAAGAAGGAATGGTTTGGTATTGCAATCCTAATTCTTGGGTTGTTTATTATCGCTTTTTCACCAAATTCTGAGAGTTCTGGGTTATCAATGAATATTCCCTTATTGGCTATATTTTTCCCAATTGTTGTCATTATGCTAATAGTTATGATTTTTCTTATGTTTGTTGTTAAATATGGGTACGCTGAATTTACTTTCCCACTTTTTGCGGGATCTTTTTTTGGGATGGGAACTTTCTTCACTAAAAGTCTACTAATCTCTTTGAATAATTTAAATTTAGGAAATAATTATGTATTATTATTCTTGTATTCGCTATTTATGTTGCTTCTCACCTATACATTTGCGATTATTGCTCAGCAACTAGCTTTTGAGAGAGGACGATTAAGTATAGTTTCACCGATTACAAATTCTTTGTCAGTAACCTTTTCATTTATTGGGGCCTATTTTGTATTTTTTGAGGAATTGATAGTCCCAATCGGAGGTGTATTAGTCTTATCATCTTTTTTTAAAGTCATTGGGTTAATCGCGATAATTATTGCTTTATTCATCTTGCGACGGGAGATTGATCCCACAAATTTTTTAGATCAGAAGGTTCTTCTTGAAAAGCACTAATTGTCTAATTACGATTTATTACTATTTTTTTTGGCTTGTAAAAACTGAATCGTGAAAGTAGAAAATATTAAAATTATTAAACCAATCCATTCATGAGTTTGGGGAAATTCATTAAGAAAAATTATTGATAGAAGGACTATCTGGGGTAGCATTGTCCCATTAATTATTGTTGTATCCATTGCACGGAGTTTTTGCATTGCTTTATTCCATAATGTAAAAGCTAATGCTGTGTTCATAATAGCTAACCAAAGAATCATAAGAATGACTAAAAGAGAAAAGTTTGGAATACCTTCCCAAATTATAGCGATTATTAGAAGGATTAATGTTCCTGAACTCATGCTAATTCCTGTAACCAAAAGAGATGAGGATGAACTTTCTCTATTGATAATTCTACCAAGAATTGATGAAAAAGCATTGGTATTCAAAAGAAAGAATCCAATGAGAACTCCATTAAAAGATAGAATGGTGAGATCCGAAGGTAAAAAATAAATGAGAACACCTATGAACGCGAAAGAGAAAAAAATCAAGTCTTTGCGTGAGGGAAACTCTTTTAAAAACAGAATCGAGTAAAAAATGACGATATAGGGCGTTAAGTTAAGGATAAATGAAACAGTGATTGCAGGAAGGAGAGATAAGGCTATAAATTGACCTCCCTGAGTAGAAGTAATAAAAATTAATCCATAGATTAGCATCATTCCATGCCACTTTTTAGATTTCTTGTACAGCGATTTGCGATATGAATTATTAGTAAATATCAGTGCTAACAGAATGAATGATGCAACAGAATAACGAAGGGCTGCAAAAATAAGAGGAGATATTTCTTTCAATCCAAACTTAATGATAACCCAAGAACTACTCCAAAGGATTGTAACAAACAAGGCAGTAAAAATAGCGAGTATGTAATCTTTTGAAAACGAAGAAGACATGAATTATCACATATATTAACTGAAATATTGATATATTTAATAGAAAACTCTTTCAGAAATGTTTTTTACTTTTAAGAAACATTAGTCTTTATCCAGCATAAGTCGGATGTATTTAAAATAATTCAACTAACTTTAGATATTTCCTCCAAAGATTATTATTCATGTGTTTTAACATCAAAATATCCCGTAAGAGTAACAATAATTGCGATTCAGTTACCAGAAGGGTATGGATACATTGAATCACTTACAACCATGGAAGATCCAATTAAAGATTATATTACAGAATTAAAAAAATCACATAGTGTTCAAGAGTTTGAAGTGACCTTTTCATCACCCCTGCTCTATTGGACACGGACAATACATAAGCTAGATTACCCCTCAATATATGAAACGGTTTTAGAATCAGGCTGTATGACAGTTCTGCCTATAATAATAAAAAATGGAATACAGCGACATAATATAATCTGTCCTAATCGTTTAGCTATTCAAAACTTACTCAAAATATTAAAAGAACGATTTTCACAAGTTAAAATGATTATGGTTAGTTCTAAACCAATAAAAACCTTCTCAAAGGTTCTAACACCCAAACAGTTTGAAGCTATTAAACTGGCTTATCAATCAGGATATTATGATGTCCCTCGGAGAGTGATGATTACAGATATCGCACCTAAACTAGGTATAAAGCGAGTAGCCCTTCAGGAAAGGCTACGACGTGCTGAATTAAAAATTCTGGATCATTATTTTACCGAGTCTTTTTGAATTAAGTATAATAGTCCTTCCATACTTTTTTTTGGATCAAGATTACTTAATTCTTTACTTGTTATCCAATATAAGCTTTGATCTTCCCACTCTTCATTTCCAGAAACAGGATTATTTATATCGATATCATATTTTATTAATGTATTAAGTATTAAAACTACACCATTACCGCTTATTTCAGGGAGAATGGCGCTTAGTTTGAAAGAATTGATGTTAATAGGCAGGTCAATTTCTTCTGAAAGTTCACGAATTACTGCATTGATAAAAGGTTGTTTAATGTCCCCCTCCTCTAACATCCCCCCTGGTACTGTCCAGAAAAGAGGTTTATATTCAGAAAGATGACTTCTTTTTCCTGCAAGAAGATGTGAACTCTCCTTTGTCTTAATAATTACTTGAAATCCTAAGGATCCATAAGTTTCTGGTAAAATCATGTCATTCTGTACAAAATAGTTTAATATTGAGAACTTTATCGGACTTGTTTTTAAACTAATTGAAAGACCGTCCTTCTCAAGAATAAAATCATTTAGTAGTAAAATAGTACCATCATAAAGGTTGGGATATTTCTTTTTCTGATTTATCCAATTTATCTTGATTTTTGAAAAAGTCTCAGAGCTAATAGGTACAAATTTGTCAGGATTATGATGCCAAAATATCCTCTGTATCTCTAACAATCCCTCCCAAATTGGTATTATTTCATTGGTCATGAGCTTGATTCCGTAATCATGTTTATGTACATTCTATTATTTTCTAATCTTTTCTTTTTTTAGTTATACTACACGTTTACTGATTCGATAGCTTCTTATGTTACTGCATATTCACGCAAATTCACTTTTATTGAAAGGTAGAAGAAGCTTGATAGAAGAAAATTCTGAGTCACAGAGGGAAAAAACCACTACTCGGGAAAAAATCAATCGAGACGAAAAGATTTCTATTTACAGTGTTTCAATAGGCTATTCAGCAGGTCGTTCATCAATTTTCACCTACTTATCCTATTTTGGAGTAGTTTTAGGAGCTTCACCCTTTGAACAGTCTATTCTTACCTCAGTGCGGAACTTAGGCTCCAATATGTTTCAATCAGTTTGGGGGTGGTTAGCTGATCTTAAAGGAAGGAAATTAGTAATTTATATAGGACTAGGAACCTTAATGCTAAGTACCCTTTTAGCTCCCTTTGCCAGTAATCCTTTAGAGTTAGTTCTAATTTCGATTTTTATGACAACAGTCGGTTTTAGCATTATCCCAGCTTGGAACGCTTTTTTAGGAGATTATGCCTCTGAAAGGTTACGAGCAACTTTTATAGGTCGAATTAATTCAATAGGTACAATCTCTTCTATATTTGTCATCCTGATAATGGGATGGATAATGGATTTGAGTCCTTTTCCCTTTCCTCATGAAACCACAGATTATTTCTTAAGTCGCTCAGTTTTTTTTATTCCGTTTATATCTGGAGCTTTTATTTTTGCATGTGCTTTATTTTTATCATTCTTCTTAGTTGAGAAATATGATTATCATAAACGTCCTATAATTAAGGAAGAACTTCGTCAGAGTTGGAGGACCTTAATTGACCGAAATCCCCCCTTCAAAAGATTATTACCAATTGATATGTTTTTTAAATTTGCCATGAGTACAGCATGGCCCATTTTCCCATTTGTTACTTTAAGAGTTGCAGATTCATGGACAATGGTTGCTGTTATGTGGGTTGTTTTTAATCTACCACGAGGAATAGGACAAAATTTTGGAGGGCTAATTGCAGATCGGGTAAACAAGAAAATTGTTCTTATATTTTCACGTCTTGGATATGTGGCTGTCCCTCTTGGTTATGCATTAGGTTTAGTTACAGGAAATATTTGGTGGTTAATTCTAGTAAATATCCCAGGAGGATTAGCTTTTGGTGCTGAAGAAACTAGTATTGCTTCTTATTCCTTAGATTGCTCAACAGCTGATACAAAAGCGCGATATTTTTCTATTTTATTAACAGGAGAAGGTTTTAGTGCTTTTCTTGGATCATTATTCTCGGGTTTTATGATGGATTTATGGTTAAATATCACTAGAATTGACTACTCTAGCCCTGACTTTAATATTATTCTTATTATAATGTTAATGATTATTGCAAGCCTAAGATTGATATCTGCTTTGTTACATAAATTTATCTATAAAAATCCCCTTGATTTTGAGTTAGAAAACTTTCTTCTTTTAGAATCTTATAAATCTTAAATCTTCCTTCAAGGGTAATATTACCATATTATGACGATATAATAATTCCTTCAGGTCAAGAAGTCCTTAAATAAATGACTCAATTCTATTGGAGGCATGTGTATATTTGGGTATATTAGCACGAATATTTGCCAAGTCAAGAAAGCATTCATTGACAATAGGAATCTTAGGTGCTCCAAATGCTGGTAAAACTACATTAGCAAACAGAATCTCCGTTGAATGCGGAAATGGAAAGTTTTTAGGAAGAGTTAGTCCTATTCCGCATGAAACAAGAGAATGTTTCGCAATGGAGCATTGTGTTATTACTGATCAACATGGGTCGCTTGATCTAACCATAGTTGATACTCCTGGTATAGCTACTTCTGTTGATTATAGAGAGTTTCAGCTTCATGGTTTATCACGGGAAGAAAGTATCACAAGAGCAAAAGAAGCAACAAGAGGTGTGGTTAAAGCTATTCAATCGTTAGATCGACTAGATGCAGCAATTGTTGTAGTTGATGCGGCAAAAGCTCCTTTTGATCAGGTAAATTGGACTGTAATGGGAAATTTAGAAGCAAGAAATATCCCACTCATCGTAGCAGCAAATAAAACTGATCTACCTGAAGCAGATCCAAAATTAGTTCAAGAAACGTTTCAAAGCGAAATTATCCCCATTTCAGCAAAAAAAGGCACTGGTATGAATGAATTATATGGATGCATTCTAGCAATAGCAAATTCTTAGGAGGTCTTAGATATGGACTTATATATTGACTTTGTAACAGAAAATACCACAAAACGCATGAATTCAATTGAAAAATGCGAATTTATTATTTCTAAGCTTAAAAATAAGCGAGTAGTAGTGTTTGAAGGTGGTTTAAGACCTGAAGAGGAAGCAATCTTAATCGAAGAAGCCATGTTACAAATCGATCACTCTTCATTCTTAGGTTACAAGATTATTACTCCTTCTCCTGTTAGATCTCCTGGATTATTCTCACGTAAAGATATAAGAATGACAGTAATTGCCCCTCAAAATTATGAATCACTTACGGTGGCACTTGTTTAGAGGGATTGGAATTGTTTCCATTAAATACAGATGGAATTAAGCTGGATCGGTATCAATGTGCTCAATGTTCTAGAGTCCCAGAGAAAGCTGAAGAGATTTTAAAAGGCTGTAAGTGTGGACATCGATTATTTCGGATTAAAATTCAGCCAAAAAACCAAACTTCATCCGAATTCATTCAATCAAATCCTATACCCTCTGAAGAAATGGACTTTTTAACTATCCATGAGAAAGGAATAGGCGTTTATGAGATCAATGTTTCGCATCTCTTAGATGAAAAAACAAAGGGAAAATCCAGTCCTTTAATAGCAGGTAATAAAGGTGTCTTTACAATTAGACTCAATCCCTAACCCTATTTCATTAATCTAATTTCCCTAGCAATTTCATCAAATTCACATACACCTAATCCGTGTAAATTTCTTAAATGAGAACGAGTTATCACAGGTGTTATGTTTAATTCCATACAAAGGGTTTCAAGAGCCAAAACTTTTTTCTTGGTATTTGTAAAATAATCAACAATATATAATGCGATTTTTCCCAGCTCACTTTCATTGAGAACAGTTCGAAGGTGTTTGTCTCTTGCAAGAGCACCTGCTTTCTCCCGACTTAAAGTTATATCAATTTGACTTTCTCTTTCCGCTTGACGTTTAAGTTCTTGTTCAAGAAGATTTTGCTTCTCAATGTGTTCTGTTTCAATCAATTCAATCTCATTTTCAGTATTTTGAATTAATTCCTGTAATTTGCTTATCTGGGCCAGGAGATTCTTATTTTCGATTTTTAAATTTTCTATAAGATTTGTTTGTGATTCTATGGTTGCATTGAGACTGATTAATTTTCGTTCATGTCCTTCTCGTTTTAATTCCGCATTAGCCAATGAATATTTAAGTTCATTTATCTGATTCTCAAGGGTAGTGATCCGACTCTGCTCCCCAGTTTTAAAAACTTCAAGTTGCTTTTTTAGTTCATCATATAATCTTGATATCTGTTTTAGCTCTGTCTCCCCCTTTTCAACAGCAAAAGTTTTTTCCGAAAGCTCTGATTCTTTTTTAGCTAGTTGATGTTGAAAATATTCTTCTCTCTCTTTTAGTTTTGTTTGTAATGCTTCAATCTTTGCTTCAAGGGCAATTACTTTAGTTTCTAAACTTTCTGTATTCTCGAATTCCTCATCATTCATTAAAGGGAACCCTCATTAAAAATATGATATCAAAATATAATGAATACTTTAAATTTATTTTTAATCAAACTTCAGTAGGATACACACAAAGATTAAATTTGGGGAGATAGCATAGAATTTTTAATGAATAAAATGTGAAGATAAGGTGAAGTAATTATTGTTACGAACCCCATAATACTATCACCATACTGATGTAGATGTTGAGGAGCTTTTAATTTAATGCCTGAATGGAGTGCAATTGTCTTAGCTGGAGGAGTTGGATCAAGATTACAACCATTGACATTGAATATTCCTAAACCGATTGTTCCCGTTGCTAATAAGCCAATGATTGACTATAATCTAGAATTACTACGTAATGCTGGCGTATCGGGCAAAATAGCAATTATTACTAAATATAAAAAA
>NZ_CDLCQJ010000095.1:0-30655 GCF_975850365.1 Candidatus Hodarchaeum mangrovi
ATCTTAGTAAAAAGGGCAGTGCAATAGTAAAATCGATTCTGGGGAAGAATGACAGATTATTTGGAGGTCATCCCAGTCAATAAAGGAGATGATACAAAGGGGATTGGATGTCTTGTTTTGTAAACAAGCGTTAGGAATTTTCCCCGAAGGGCATATACGCTATTCATAAAAAGATCTGGAGGGGAACATAGGTGTAGCATGATTTGCTTTCCAAACTGGAACAACCGAAATCCCTGTTGGAATTATTGGTACCGAAAGGGTCTTAACTTATAGAGGAAATTTTCCTATACTAGGAAAAAAAGTCACTTTATCAGTAGGAGAACCCATCTTTTTCGAAGCATATGAAGAAAGAGACATTTATGACCCTTGTACATTAAGACTAGCTACTGACCTGATCATGAAGAAATTTCGCCGTCAATCATATGGTTTTGGGATTAAATCTCATGATGTTTATAAATTACGAAGTATGGAAGATATAACTCTAGTAATGACTCCATAAGGATTGATTCATAGGCATAATAAGAAAAAAAGAGTGGTGAATTCGTATGAGGAAAGTTTAAATTCTATTCCCAGCACTCGATCAAAGGTAGGTAGTGTAATGGTATTATTAAGGATTCAATAAGGTTTTTGTTTCCCCCTACAACAAAACCTTCCTCTAAAAGTGCTTCAGAGGAATTTCTAAAATGGTTGGATGAACAATTATAAAACCTGTTGAAGCTTTAATATATCCTTCATACTCGCTTTTACCTTCAATTTTCCAGAAGTAAAAGCATTCATCATCTTTATTTCTTTATTAATAATTTTCAACCACGTTTCTGAATCAGTCGTTATTTGAATATCTATTTTCTCTGGTTTTCCTTCAATAGGTTCACTGGCTTTTCCTTCAGTTATCTGACTATACCATGATTTTTCAATGTCTGAAAAATAAAAAGCGACTATTTTCTCCCAGTTTCTAAATTTCTTCTGATTCTCCTCTTTGTCTAATTTTAAAAGAATATTTTTGATACCATTAACAATTGCTTCTGACATTTAGAGATTCGGCATCCTTTAATTGGTATAGAGAAAGGAATTTGGATTCCTCTTAAATATCTAAGGATTGATTTTCCTATATTAAGGATCTAATTTACTCTTTTTCTATGTTTTATAGAAAAATCAATAACTTAATTGTAATGATTCTATCAAAACTACTAATGATACATTAGCTGATAAATTATGACCACAATTGATGAAATGGATAATTATCTTAGAGTAAATAATGATTTACATATAAATAATCTCTTCAAATTAGTCCAAATCCCAACAGTTACAGCTAAAGGAGGAAATAATTCCTTACAGGCCATTAAAATTCTTGAATCAATTTTCAAACCTTTGGATTTTAAAACTAATATATTTAAAACTAAAGGACAACCAGTATTTACTGCTTTATATGATGCAAACCAACCTAAAACCCTTCTTTTTTACAATCATTATGACGTACAACCTGCTGAACCATATGACCTTTGGATTAGTCCTCCTTTTGAACCAGAAATTCGAAACGGAAAAATTTATGGCAGAGGAGTAGCTGATAATAAGGGGGAGATCATAGTGAGAGCTTCAGCAGTAAAAATGATGTTAGATCTGAAAGAAAAGCTTCCTATCAATGTTAAATTTATTATTGAAGGAGAAGAAGAAGTTTCAAGCCCTCATTTAAAGGATTTTGTAACCTCGAACCCAGAATATATGAAAGCAAATGCTTGTATTTGGGAATTCGGTGGAAAAAATGCAATAGGCCAGCAGGAGATTTGGGCAGGTGTAAAAGGTATTTGTTATGTACAATTAAAGACAACTGGACCAAAAAAAGATCTTCATTCCGCATTAGGTGCAGTAGTTCATAATCCTGCAAATCATCTTGTTGCAGCACTGGCCTCCTTACGAGATGATAAAACAGATAAAATATTGTTAGAAAATTTTTATGAAAATATAATTCAGCCAACAGAAGAATATAACATAGCAATTTCAAGAATAAAAGAATCATTCAATGAAGATAAACAAAAGGAAGCTTGGGGAATCGATCAATTTATATTAAACCTAAAAGGGGAAGAATTATTGCATAAATACTATTTAAGTCCAACCTGTACGATTTGTGGAATTTGGTCAGGTTGGCAAGGAGATGGAGGAAAAACAGTTCTTCCAGCCATTGCCCAAGCAAAAGTTGATTTTAGATTGGTACCTCACCAGACTCCAGAAGATGTGGTTCTCAAGTTGAAACAACACTTTGAAAAAAATAATTTTAATATTGAAATTGAATGGTTTGAGGGCTACAAACCCGCTTACACTCCTTTGGATAACCCTTTTGTTAAAGTTGTAAAGAAAACAATCTCAGAAATCTATTTACATGAACCCATTCTTCATCCGTGGAATCCAGGTTCTGGACCATTGTATCTTTTTACTGAACATTTGCCAGTTCTCTCTATAGGAGTAGGAAACCCTGCAAGTAATTCCCATTCTCCGAATGAAAATATAGAAGTAAATGATTTTCTCCGTGGCCAAAAATGTATTGCTAGATTAATGGAAAATATAGCAAAATCCTAATAAAAATTCAGAATAATATTTAATTTGATAGAAGTTAAATAAGGATAATCAATATTTTAATTTAAATCCCTCCTAATATTGATCTGAACAGAGAACGACAATTATCATCGTATATCAACAAGTATTTAATTCAGAAAAATAGAAGTATAAAAGAGGACTTCTGTCATGACAAATGAAATATTAGCTGACAACTTACTTAGGGAGATTTTAGCTGAAATCCGTAAAATAACTCAACAAATTGTTGATGTAAAAGGATCTCTTGAAAATTTAACCCATTCTCTCTTGAATTCTCCTTATATGACGCAGTTGTCCGCCACAGATTTAAATGAGCAAAAAGATCAAGAAATTCCTTCAAGCTTAGATATTATAAGACTGCAGGAACATCGACCAGGAATTTTCCAAACATATAAAGCTATCCAGAAAAAAGATGGCTGGGTTTCAAGTCAAGAAATAGCTGAAACAACAACTAGGTCTAGAGGTCTTGAATCACGGTATTTAACATATTTAGCTGAACAAGGATTTGTCATTAAAAAGCGTATAAAATCGAAAACAGATTCTAGAGCAACTGAGGTATTATATAAATTAGTTGGAGTAGATGAATAGTTGAGTATGCATACAATTGCTTGGCATAGTTATCGTGGAGGAGTCGGAAAATCTCTTTTAGCAGTTAACACAGCAGTTATGCTTGCACAACTTCACAAAAAGGTGATAATCGTTGATTTCGATTTACGCGCTCCTTCTCTCCAGACATATTTTCAAAGCTATTCTGAAAATCTTGCCTTTAATATGAACAAATCTTCTTTTACTGATTTTCTGATTGGAAATTCTTCACCCGAAGATGTAATTCAAAAAACTGAATTTGGAAACCTTGAATTTGTCCTTTCTGATATTGAAGTTTTACAAAAAACATCAAAAATTCGAACAAAATTGTCACAATCAGGAGAAGGAAAATTCCTCACTAAACTTTTTGAATTTATTAGATATTGTAATAAGAAGAATTATGATTATTTATTCATTGATTGTATGCCAGGAGTCACTTTTCGATCTTTAGACGCTCTTGTTGCTGCAGATCAAATTATTGTGGTTACCAGACCTGTGAAATCTGAAATTAAAGGCTTAGAGCTTATGAAATCAGAATGTTATTCTAAATTGGAAGGAGCACGACTAACAGCTGTCATGAATCAAGTAGAAACAGTAAACGATTTGAATCATAAACCCAGTGAACATGATATTTTCATTGCTAATGAAAATATAGGAAAAATCTCCTCTGTCCTTAAAGAAAATCCTTCAATCCCGATTTTATACACTTTTTATAGAATCCCCTTCGTCACAGAGAGAATATATATCACGGAAGAACCAAACCACCCTTTTTCTCAGTTCATAAAGGAATTCTGTGACCAAAACTTTAAACAATGGGAAATGAGTTAATAGGCATCAAAGTAGAGAGGTAGTAGATCAAAAGTTATTATTATATTATGAAATTCTATAAAAAATCAGATTTAATTGTTTTCCTTCTTGTTTGAGTAATATGTAACTAAAGCTTTCATAGCTTTGACTGTTAGAGAAGGCCATTTGAATACTGGAATACCTCTTTCCTGAAGAAAATTAACTACGTCATCTCCAGTGTCAATGCAACTCATCAAAACAGGGATTTGATTTTCATGAACCCAATCAGCAAACGTAGTTAAAGCTTCAGTCATAACTATATCCATAGCTTCAAGTGGAAATATTTCTGAAAATTCATAATTAGTAAACTTCAGAGAACGTTCAAGAGCAATAGCTCCGTAAATTCCATAAAAGATCAATGCATCTACTTCCCCAGCTTCCCAAACTATTTTAGGTATCTCTTGATAGAAAAGACTGATATTCAAATCAAAGGTAAGGTCAATAGGATTGTTTGGAGATGCTACGGAGGGAATGATACTTTTTAATTTTTCTTTCAATGGTTCCGAGAAGAGAGGAACCTCCAGATTATTTTTCTCACAACTATCAGCAAGAGCAACAGCAGGACCTCCTGAATTGGTTATTAACCCAATTCGATTTCCTTTCGGGGGATATGCCAAAGAAAAAGCATGACTAAATTCATATAACTCTTCCATCGTCTCAGCTCGAATAACTCCACAATGTTGGAAAATAGTCTCATAAACTGTTGGTTTTCCTCCTAGAGAGGCAGTATGAGACATGCCTGCCCTTGAACCAGAAATTGTCCCTCCAGCATAAATAAGAATTACAGGTTTAAGCTGTGTAAGTCGTTTTAGGATCTTAATAAATCGTCTTCCTTCTTTCTTTACACCCTCGATATAAATTCCTATTACTTTTATATCAGGATCATCAATAAAATATTCTAAGCAGTCTGTTAAAGAAATGTTTGCTTCATTTCCCACTGAAATAGCTTTTCCAATTCTTAATCCTCTTCTTTCTGCATATATTAGGATTTGTGAGATCCATGACCCACTCTGGCTAACTAAAGCTATATTTCCATTAATTCCAACTGGAAGTTCAAATGGAAACCATGTACAATTAATAATGCAGCCATTACAGTGCATATTAATAATTCCAATACAATTTGGACCGATAAATCGCATATTATATTTTTGGGCTATTTCATTCAGTTTTTCTTGTTCCTTTGAATTTCCAACCTCACTGAAACCAGCAGAAACAATTACAGCATAAGGAATTCCAAATCTTCCTGCTCTTTCTAGGTATTCAGTAACAAGACGGGTAGGTAAAACAATAATGATGAGATCAGGAACTTCAGGTAAATCTTCTAAATTTCTATAAGCAGTCAAACCTAGAACTTTATGCTCTGTTGGATGGACAGGATAAATTGATCCATTGAAACGTGCTTTTAAAGTATATAATTGCCCTGTTCCCATAGTTAAGAGATTATTAGAAGCACCTAAAAAGGCAATTGATCGAGGATTCAACAAATGTTCAAGAAAGTGGGTCATAAAGTATTCTTCAACATATCTCAGATTATTTTTTAAATAGTTTAGTATAGTGATCATATAATTGAATTATTCTGATTTAGAACAAATTTTATTAAAATTTTTTAACCCTATCTGTAAAGAATATGAATTTCAAGAATGCAAGCGTGTATACAAGGAAAAAGAATAGATATAGGAAAAATAAATTCTTCCATTCCTTAGAGGATAATTAAGCTTTGATTTTATCTCTTATAACGAGCTGATCAGTGGGAATGGGTTTACATTCACATTTTGTTGTTCGATTAATAAGGATTTCAAAAGCTTCAAGTATCAATTTTAATTCATTATCCTATAGTTCCATTATAAATCACTTTTAATTGTTAGATGAGCTATTTGTTAAAAAATTATAAAAAAATTTCTTTCTAGATGAATAATAATTAACTAATTAATTAGATTTTAAAGAAAACATCTTTCAATCTACCTTTTAGCAAAACGAAAATAAATTAAAGTTGTTATTAATATATAGAAGAGTTAATCGTTAATTGAAAACCAAATATCAAATAATTGAAAACAAAATTAGAATGGGAGAAAAATCGAAGGGAGGAATTTTTAAAAGATTTCTTAGATAAAAAAGAAATACTTTGAAGGAAGGAAAAAAGAATCCCTCCCTCCGAGTCAAAAGCAGGAGTTAAAAATTAATCTTCGTCATCCCAATCGTCATCGTCTTCGTCATCATAGATTGGTTTCTTCTTGACAACTTTTTTCTTTGGGTCTTCTTTTGCCTTTGGTTTACGGCTCATAATATCACCTTTTCGATTTTTAACTCATTATAATTGAACACACAAGAAAGAATTGGTATTTGACCTATTTCTTTTTTGGAGCAGCTTTTTTAGGAGATTGCTTTTTTGCAGATTTTTTCTCTTCCATGCAAATTCACCTTATTTTTCTATTGAGGGTTGTTTTTTATGACCCTTTTAGTTTTAGGGTCATATTTTTACTTTCTCTATTGAGGATTTAAATGTTCTCTAGCGAAACAAAGCGATTGATGTTAAAATCGGTAATAATCAAACCTTGGCGTTTTTTAGATCAAATTAAAAAACTGTATTAGATTACATTAAAAAAGGAGAGAAAATAAAAGGAGTATATACCAAATAATCTAAATTAAAAATTGATTATAAAACTTAAGAGAAGAAAATAATGTCTCCCTCCGAGTTAGAAACAGGAAAAAATACTTAATCTTCGTCATCCCAATCGTCGTCATCTTCATCATCATAGATTGGTTTCTTCTTGACAACTTTTTTCTTTGGATCTTCTTTTACCTTTGGTTTACGGCTCATAATATCACCTCTTCAATTTTTTATTTAATTAGATTAATAAAATAGAATGAAGTTGGAAGCTGCTTATTTCTTTTTAGGGGTAGTTTTAGGAGCTTCCTTTTTTGGTTGATTTTTTTTCTCTTCCATTATAAATCACCTTTTTTTCTTAATTTATAATTTAAATTTATGACCATGCTATTTGTAGGGTCGTTTAATCATGCATTTCATTGAGAATTTAAATCTTACCTAGATAAACTGTGATTCCTTCTATTAAAACAATTTAAGCTTTATTTACTAAAATTTTATGTATTTAAAAGCAAAATTATATAACCAGATTCTATTATTTTACAAAAAATTTAAATTTAGATCTTCTCACATCTTTTAATTAAAATAAATTACAAATTGCTTATTAATAACTTGATAAATAATTTCTTTAAAAAGGAAAAATATTAAGTTTTGTTCAAAATTCTACTCTAATCAGGAAATTTTATTTCTAATTTGATATTAGGGAGAGATTTTTATCTAATCTCTACTTTTAATAACATCTAATTATACTCAAATAAGCTCATAGAACCGATTTTTTTTTTATTTACAGTCTCTCGAATTCAGTGTGAAATAGATTGATATAAATTTCCTAGTTTCCTTGCGATATTTAAATCACTCTATTTTCAAAGATTTGAACTCAGTTTGTTTAATATTCTTGATTTTTTATATCTCTACCATATTATGTTGAATCCCTTTTATTCCTCTAAATTTCTAACTCACTATATTTCATAAAATCAGCATGATTAATTCTTCAAAGTAATTCAGGTTAGCAGTTAATTATATTATTATTCCTAATATTTGGTGCTCTTTCATTAGCTTTTATCTTTGATTAATGTAATAAATATGTTCTTATTTAATATCAATAATTTATCACATCGGTGGACCCTTTAGATTAAAAATACTACAAATTAATCTATAGATTTTTATAGGTTTAAATCCAAAAAAAAATGGATTTCTACTTATGTCTCAAAAACAACCTCCCGCTCAAAACATTCTAAGAAATATTATTAATGAGGTAGATGAGACTATTAGTACCACGATTTTAGATCGATTAGCGAAAATTCAGCAAAGTGTAAATACAATTATAGCTATTTTCAATCATAGTGAAGATGATCTACGTCAAACATTATTTATTCTAATTAATTCTCTATTTAATTTCAACCAAACTATAATTGAATTTCCAGAGGAATTAAGAAAAAAATCTGATTATATTATAAAAAAGCAAATAAAATCGAATCTGCAAATAATTAAGAAAACCTTAAAAAAACTAGACATGCTCTTCTGGATCACACGTCATAGACATGATGATCTATTTCCTGTTTCTCATCCAGTTCTTGATTATATGGAAGAAAGTATCCAGATAGTCTTGACTTTCTTAAAGAATATGCGTCAGGAATTTCAAATCACTTTAAATTCCATCATAACTGAATTAGACTCCCTTCTTAATGAGATTGATGAAGCAAAAAGTTATATTGGTGCTGTTCCCCCTAATATAGTTTCTCAATTCTTCATAGACTCAATTATGATTTGGGATCAAGATATGAAGACATTATTACAATATTGGGAAGATAAACTTCAAACATATGAGAAAAAATTCTGCATTGAAATGGAATCAATGGATAAAGAGCAACAAAGATTGACATTATTTATTAACCAAGAGATTTTTGCGCAAAAGAAAAGAAAAGAATCGCGATTTGATTAAATACAAAAATTTTATTATCTAAAAATATTTATTCAAGACTTTAATAACCTATTTTTAGAGTGATTTGTTTAAATATTCTTTAAACTTGTTTTCTTTATCCGTTATTACTTGGAGATAATATTTTGACCCTTGCAATAGAAACATATCATCTAACAAAGATTTTTTCTCCAAATATCATTGCTTTAAATGATTTTTCGCTTGGAATCAAAGAAGGAACAATTTTTGGACTTCTAGGCCCTAATGGCGCAGGTAAAACAACAACAATTAGAATATTAACAACATTAATTTCTCCTACAAATGGTCATGCATTAGTAAACGGATATCAACTTGATTCTGATCAAATTAAGATTCGAAAAACTGTTGGTGTGCAGACAGACTCACCAAATCTATATCTTCGCCTCTCGGCAAAGCGAAATTTGTTATTTTTTGCAAAAATGTATGGTTTAACCCATGAGGAAGCACTTAAACGGATTAAAGAACTTACTAGACAATTTAGATTAGAAGATCGATTAGAAAACGCTGTGGGATCCTATAGTCGTGGAATGAAACAAAAATTAGGGATAATTAGGGCAATTATACATGAACCTTCAATTTTATTTTTGGATGAACCTACTGCTTCATTGGATCCAATTGCCCAGGGAGAAGTGCGTACAATGATTATTCAACTTGCAAAAGTATTCAATAAAACGATTATCATGGCTTCGCATAATCTTCCTGAAGTGGAAAAATTAACTGATAAGATTGGAGTAATTAGTTCAGGGCGACTCATTGCATTGGGTTCACCTTTAGAACTTCGTTCAATGCTTGGCCAAGATGATAAGCTAGTTATTCAAAGTTCTATAGATTTAACTCCTTTTAAAGAAATTTTATCAACATTAAAAGGAGTTAAAAATATTTTATTAACCTCTGATTCCTCTAAAATTGTCATAGAAATTAAAAATTATTGTGAAACTGCACCTTCTATTGTGGAGGAACTAGTCAAGCACAAAGTACCGATTCTATCTGTTACACAACAAAAAGAATCTCTAGAAAACATTTATGCAGAAATAATGTCATTAAATGGTGAAAAATAGTAATGCAATTTAGATTGATCTGGGAATTGATGAAAAAAGACTGGAATGAAGCCTATAAAAGCCGTCAAGTCCTACTTATGACAACTATTGCGCCCTTTTTTTTAGGTGTAGGCCTCCCTGCTTTTATTCTAATAATAATGGGTTCTGCTCCCCTTGATTCATCAGATACCGAATTGAAAATATTCTTAGAGTTATTACCAGCTATTACCCCTGATTGGAATTACATATCAGAACATGCACAGAGTCTTATAATATTTTCAATATTTGGACAATTATTTCTTCTTCTTATTCCAGTTATGATTGGGAGCTATGTGAGTACTGATACAATTATTGGAGAAAAAGAACGACAAACAATTGAGGGTCTGTTTGTTCTCCCTTTAACTGATTTAGAAATATTAATTGCAAAAGTAGGTGTTTCATTTATACCAATCATGGGATTAACATGGTTAATGAGCCTTTTTTATGCTGTTATAGTCGATATTGTCCTATACACTCATCTTGATAGACTTTTCCTTCCAGATATTCGATTTATCCTCCTTGTCATTTGTTTTACCCCCTTACTGGGTCTAGCTTCTATTTTAGTGACTGTCCTAATTAGCTCACGGGTTTCAACGGTTCGTGATGCTCAGCAAATTACAGGTATCTTATTGATTCCAGCTATGCTTCTAGTTATTGGGCAAATGATCATACTCTTGATTAACACATGGTTGATCATCATTGGGACAATGATATTACTTGTTTTTGATCTTATAACTTTGAAAATTTCCCTTACATTTTTTAACCGAGAAAGATTAGTTACCTCTACCTAATTATCATTAATTTATTAACAAGCAAATATTATTCTATAATTATCAATATTCTCATTAAAGGAATTTTATAATCGAAATTGAGATGTTAATCATGATATTCTTTCTATTACAACTAATCCTAGTATTATTTTTCAGTATCTTATTTTTAATCTGCTTTATGTTTATCTCAATTATTTCTAAAGATATTTTTCTTCGGATTATCTTATCCATATTTCTGACTTATTTTCTAACCCTTTTCATACTTATTATAATTAATAAAATTGCTCGAATCTTGATGGAAATAAAAGAAGGTGAAATTGAAGGATTAGATGTCATTTTATGGTCTATTCAGGAAACTACCCTTGATATAGCCTTAACCCTTTCCAAAAAATTATTTATTCATTCACCTCAACCTGATTGGTTATACACATTCTTTGGTTTCAAACGGAAGAAAGGTGTTTCAATACTTACTAGGATGTGGGATCTTGATATCCTAGAGATTGGGGAAAATACTTTAATTGGCCCACAAACAATCGTCTCGGGACATCATATACGGAATGGAAAATTGTTTCGACAGAGAATAATAATTGGAAAAAATTGTACAATTGGTGCAGGTTGTATTATTGGTCCAGGTGTAAAGATAGGAGATAATACAAAAGTAGCCTATGGTTCAACTATTCCTCCCAAATGGATTCTCGAAAGCAATGCATTGTATGTTGGAGTTCCTGTAAAAAAGGTAAAGGATTTTACCAGCTCTAAGGATAGATAAACTCTATCCTTTAAACCTCTCGAGATCTTTTTTGTTTTTAGAGCTCTTTTTCTATTTATAGGCATCATATTCACAAATAAAAATTCACATTACATAGAAAAAACTCAACTAAGCCTGGATAGTGACAGGTAGAGAGATCCTTGAGACGATAATAAAACAATTATTGTTAAATGAATAGTCCTTTTTTGTTTTTTACGTAATATTGTTGATGATAATCTTCTGCTTTGTAATAATCTGATATGGGCTTAATCTCTGTAACAATGGATCTTTTAAATTTCTTTGAGTTTTCAAGTTTTTTCTTAGAATCAAATGCCTTTTTTCTTTGTTCATCTGAATGATAGAAAATAATACTTCTATACTGAGTTCCAATATCTAGTCCTTGGCGATTTAATGTTGTAGGGTCATGCATATTCCAAAAATGTTGTAATAATTCATCATATGATACAAGATTTTCATCATATATTACTTCTACAGCCTCAGCATGACCTGTTAGACCTGTACACACTTCTTTATAGGTGGGGTTGGTCATTTTCCCACCTGTATAACCCACTGATGTCGAAATAACGCCTGGGATCTCACGAAATCGTGCTTCTATTCCCCAAAAACATCCTGCAGCAAAAGTTGCTTTTTCCATCTTGTAACCTCACAAAATGCTTGGCTTTACCTTGATATCTTTCAATAAATATAGATAATTAAGTTATTCCCTTTATATTTCGTATTTATTTATTGAATATTTAAACAGAATTACGATTTTAGTTCTTCCCCTTTTAAAAACTAAATTATTTAAACTTCTTAGAAATTATATCGAAATAATTCAGATAAATGATTTTAATGTAATTCTTATTTAGAAAAAAAACATGCCATCCAACTTTCAAGACTAGTTCAAACTATTAAACGATATTATTAAAGAGGATCCAGAGAATTATCAGCTTCGTATTCGAAATGTACAATTTCCATTTTGTAATCATAAAAATGACGAAGCAGCTGTGTGTTTTAATAAAGCGATTTCAGTTCATTCAAATGATCCCAAAGTTTGGGATGTCAAACGTAATTTTCTCGCTATTCAAGGAAAATTCTCAGAAGCTCTTGATTGTTTTAACAAAAGAATCATTCTTGCTTCATCCAAACCTCGAGTTTTTATCTAAAGGAAGCACAAATCCTTTTCAATAGGATATTAGAAAGAAAAAGGAAAGGATAAACTCATTTTAATTAAAAATAGTCTATTAATAGCACAACTCCACTGATAAAAAGAAGAAGTACACCCAATGTTCCACCAATTAATCCTAGCACAATGTAAATAATTCCCCAAACTAGTTGATCACCTTTCCCTTTATTACTTAAGGCTTTATAACCATATATAGCTATAGTCCCACATATGATGGTGACTATTGCTATTACCACAAGATTTCCTTGAACAGCACCACTGATAATATTAAAATCAAAGAGCTGTAAGTTAAATTGGAGTAAATCTACAGCTTCTATCAGTTCAACAATTCCAAGAATGATCATTATAAGTCCACCTACGGCACCCAATATTCTACCAATGAATTTTAAATCTGTCATATTTAATACCTCAAATTTTCACCAGTTAAATGGTTGTTTTTAGAATATAGGAATTCTATTATGAATTGCAATTAGTTTGATTTCAAAAAGAATTTTCTGATCAATTATTATGCTCTAGGAAAAACAATTAATTCAATAATAACTAGCATAATTTATTGTGAATCGAAATTTAAAATCAAATATAAAGGAGTTTGGAGATTATCAAACTCCTGATGAATTAGCGAGTGAAATAATTACCCTCATTCAAAAGGAAAATTTCCAGCCAGCGACCATTATAGAACCTACTTGCGGTTTAGGGGCTTTTATTTTAGCTTCAGGAGAACTTTTTCCTAATTCGCAGATTGTAGGAATTGATATTAATAAAACGTATGTAGAATATATAAATGACCAATTAAGAAGAAAAAAAAGCCCAAATAACATCGAAATACAAACAAGGGATTTTTTTACCATAAACTGGAAATCTTTGATATCAAATTACTCTGAACCTTATCTAATTGTTGGAAATCCTCCATGGATAACTACAGCTGATCTTTCTGTCATTAATAGTAGAAATATTCCTAAAAAATTCAATATTCACAATTATCCAGGACTTGAGGCAAAGATGGGACGAAGTAACTTTGATATTTCAGAGTGGATGATGTTAGAACTTCTTAATAGTGTCAAAGATACTTCAACGACATTTGTACAAATATGTAAACTTAGTGTAGCGCGTAAGGTGTTTAAATATTGTGTTGATCATCAAATAAATATTGAAAAAGCTTATATATTTCTTATTGATGCCTTTTTTCATTTTAAAGCTAGTGTAGAAGCTTGTGTTCTGTTTCTTCAATTAACTCCTGGAAAATTCACCTCTATATGTGAAATATTTGAAAAATTAAATAAAAATAAGTTACTTCATGAAATAGGAGTCATTGATGGAAAATTAATAGCAAATATAGAATATTATCGAAAATGGAATCATTTAAATGGAGAATCTCCTTTTGAATGGCGATCAGGAATTAAACACGATTCTGTAAAAGTTATGGAGTTTATAAAAGGAGAAAAACATTATATTAATGGATTGAAAGAAGAAATCGAAATAGAAAATGATTATTTATACCCGATGCTTAAAAGCTCTGATCTAGCAAATAATAAGACCAACCCAAATCGTTGGATGTTGTTAACACAGAAACATACAGGCCAAGATACCTCAATACTTAGAAAAACTGCACCAAAAACATGGAAATATTTAATGGAAAAAGCCTCTTATCTTGACAGAAGAAAAAGTGCTATTTATTTGAAACGCCCAAGATTTTCTATATTTGGTATTGGAGATTATACCTTGGAACCTTGGAAAATTGCTATTTCAGGTTTTTATAAAAATTTAAAATTTCTCTTTATAGGTCCAAAAGAAGGAAAACCAGTTGTTCTTGATGATACCTGTTATTTCCTTTCTTTTGATAATTATTGGAAAGCCATGTTAGTTCATACACTTCTAAATCATCCAATAACTGATGAATATTATCGTTCTTACATTTTTTGGGATATGAAACGTCCAATATCAAAACAAATCCTAATGAACTTAGATTTAAAAAAATTATTAGAGGAAATTGGTTATCAACATTTAATAGAAGCTTTAATGAAAAAAAATCCATATTTAAAGCAAGAAAAGATACCTATAATTTTAAAAAATTTGTTTTAGGATGGTATAATAATCTTATCACGAAATTATTTTTGTTAAGGTTGAAATTAAATTAATAATTTGTCTTTATATTAGCATAAGATTGTGATTTTATGTCGAAAGTTGCTGTACTTCGCACTAAACCTCAGACTATTATTGAAGATTATAGAAATCTCTTAGATGAGATTAATTACAAATCTATTCTTAAAAATAGTGATATAAAAACAATAATTAAGATTAATTTATCTTGGTCTCTCTTTTTCCCAGCTTGTTCTACTCCCCCATGGCAATTAGATGGTGTCCTAAAGAAATTAACAGAGGATGGTATGAAAACAGAAACAATTATTCCTACAGAGAATCAAACTGTAGTAACTCATCCTTGGAAAGGCGCCTATTTAAATAAATGGTTAAATGTCTTTAATTCATATAATGTAAAATATAGACCTCTCACAAATGAAAAATGGGTTCCTTACGACCCTAAAGGAGACGTTCCTTACATGAGGGAGCTATTCAAAGATAAAATTATAATTCCTGAAATTTATTTAAACTCAAATATAATTCATCTACCGACAATTAAAACTCATGGACATACCATTATCACAGGAGCACTAAAAAATGCTTTTGGAGGTTTAATACCAAAATATCGTCATCATAGTCACAGAGTCATTCATGAAATTTTAGTTGATCTATTAACTATCCAGAAAGAGATTCATCAAGGAATTTTAGCAATTACAGATGGAACAATTTCTGGGGATGGTGCAGGACCCCGTATAATGGATCCATTCGTTTCAAACCTTATATTAGCAAGTGATGATCAAGTAGCCATTGATGCTATTTCTGCAAAGATTATGGGCTTCGATCCGTTAAAAATCAAATTTATCAAAATGGCTCATGATCAAGGGTTAGGAACAGGAGATTTAAACCAAATTGACCTTATAGGTATGGATTCAGCAGAATTTAATAAGATAAATTTTAATTTTCATACAGAACGAAGCCTAATAGTTAGATGGGATCAACGTATTCGTAATACAACATATAGATACCGGATCTTGAGACCAATTCATATGCTCCTTTTCCATACACCAATTTTCTGGTTATTTATTGCCACATCAGAAATCTATCATGATCGTATCTGGTATCCAATTAGAGGAAAAAGAAAAATTAAAGAATTTAAGAACACAGAATGGGGGTCAATCTGGGAAAAATATTCTTATGGGGAAAAATTAACAAAATACCCTAAGATTCAGAATTGGAATCGATATTGAAGGAAAAATTTTATCAATTAGTATTTAACCATTATAAATTAGTCCAACATCAACAAAGTTTACAAACCGGGATTTTTTGACTATGCATACGAATAAACTACCACGTTGTGAGTGGGCAGGGGATGATCCACAAATGATTGCATATCATGATCTTGAATGGGGTGTTCCTGTTCATAATGACCGTGAATTATTTGAATTACTTGTACTTGAAGGCGCGCAGGCAGGATTGAGTTGGACGACCATCCTTAAACGACGTGATGGATATAGAACAGCATTTGAAAACTTTGACCCTAAAATAATCTCAAAATATAATGATACCGATATTGAACGCCTTTTGGAAGATAAATCAATTATTCGTAATAAATTAAAAATTAAGAGCACTATAAATAATGCAAAAAGATTTATAGAAATTCAATCTGAATTTGACTCATTTGACCAATATTTATGGGATTTTATTAATCACAAACCAATCCAGAATAAATTTAAAGCCCTTTCAGAGCTACCTTCTTTCACACCACTTTCTAAAGATATAAGTAATGATTTAAAAAAACGAGGGTTTACTTTTATTGGTCCTACAATTTGTTATGCATTTATGCAGTCAATCGGAATGGTAAATGACCACTTAATACACTGTTTCCGTTATCATGAATTAAATATCTAAATCTACTTATTTTGGTCATTTTTAATTAATTATAAAGATCAACCTTTTTAGATAGATTTCAGAGATTAGACATCTTTTTTGTTTGATACTAAATCAAACACGGCAAATAATACAGGAAATTCAGTCTAGATACATTTATTTATTCTATAAATTAATTTTGATTAATATTTTTAAAAGCTTTGCTATTACTATAATTTATACGCTTATCTTAATTATTAGAATATCTTATTTTGTTAATCATTAAACCAGCTCTTTTTATGCTATTTGCAAATGCTTAAATATTCTCATAGAAAACAATTTTCCAGCGGCCTCTAAAAGAAATTGCGGTCGTAATGAATCTGATTTGAAATAAGGTGAACTAATTGTCTAAAAAGAAAAGTAGTACAAAGAAAAAAACAGAAAAATCTTCAGCAGCTAAGAAAAAGAAATAATTGTCAAGTTATTTAACCATTAAACACTAGAGAAAGCTTGATTCATCAATCTTATCTGGTGCAAATAATGTTTTTCAAATTTATTACCTAGGAGGTAAATAACAAAAAATGGGATCTAAAGATAAAAAGAAAGACCTTGATGAGGAAGAAGAAGATTTAGATGAAGATTGGGACGACGAAGAAGATTGGGACGACGAAGACGACGACTGGGAAGATGAATAGTAGTCTTTAATAATCTCAAGATCACTCCCTCTTTTTTTTCCTTAAATTTTCCATTTTCAATTAAGATTTATTAATTAGTGGAGAGGGAACTTGATTGGTATGGAATGGTTTCCAAGTAAAAACTAATAGAATATCAATTATTATAACCATTTGAGAGATAGTACATAATAAACAGATGAATTCTAAGAGAAATAATTCAATATAAAGAAGATAAAATAAAGATAAAAATCCAACAAATAACAATAAGGTAAGTAACTTATACAACAACTGTAAATTTTTTTCTGTTATAACTATAAATTTCCTAGTTTCTATATTAATGGAGAATGGAGTGGGAATAATACTTATGAAATTAATTATTATGAAAATAGAACTCATAAGCCCTATACCCATTAAAGAAAATGGTATCTCTATATTAAAAAGCATTAGATGATCATATCTACGAAATAACAATACCTGAGCCAAATTACCTCCAGCACAGCCACATCCACCACGAATATAATCAAGGAGTTGATAAGTAAGGGTTATCAATGAGATTAAGGTCAATCCAATAAGAATCAAAAAACGTTTTTTTGAGATCCTTTTGAGTACCTTTTGATTACGATTTGGGGAAAAATACCATAAGCAGGGAATATTTAAGAAAATTAAACCTCCAAGGATTAATAATGAAGAAATTCCAAGCAATGGTAGATCAAGAGACTCAATTGAAATTATTGGGATGAATGGTTGTGATGTTTTAGGAACAGTATATCCTGAATCTGTTAGAATTGCTAGAAAGGTGGTTTCAATCGATTCAAGGTTTCTTTCATCTATAATTATCAGCTGATTATCTCCCCAATGGAATATAACCCATGGGAAACCTTGTAATGTGGAAGTATTAATGTCAAGAGAATCAATTATATCCCAATATGATGCTAGTCCGATTTCAGTGTAGGTATCTATTAGAAGAAAATCTATGGTCTCATTATCTCTATAAGAATTGTAAAAAGGTTTAACATATGTGCTATATTTTGACATACAAGCAGAACATTCAGAATAATAAATTATGTAACATTCTATTAGGACTGGTTGGGCTGAATGAGAAGGAACGGGAGTGATTAATAATAAGAATATACTTAATACGATAATTAGATTTTTCTGTCTTAGCATTAGCTTCTAGACCTATGAGAGTAATATTCAATTCCTAACATGATTAATCTATTAAATTAAGCTTTAACAATTTTCCTAAGTAATTTTTCAGCTACAGGTATGAAATATACAAAAGGTTCATTTATTCCCGTATCTTCTTGAACTCGAATTATGGGATCTAGGGGAATTTGTCCCAATAAATCCGTCTGAAATTCCTTTGCTAAAGCCATTCCTCCTCCTTCACCAAATATATGATGAGTAGTACCACATGAAGGACATTTAAATGCGGACATATTTTCTACAATTCCAAGTACATTTTGATTCATTTTTCGTGACATTACAAGAGATTTTCCAGTATCTAATAAAGAAACTTCTTGTGGAGTTGTCACAATAACCACACCATCCATATTAGGTATTAATTGCATAATGGATATAGCTTCATCCCCAGTTCCAGGGGGCATGTCAAAAATTAGCATCTCTAACTCACCCCATTCAAAATCTGTCAAGAATTGTCTTAAAATTTTTATTTTCATTGGTCCACGCCATATTACTGGAGTAGATTTAGAACTTAAGAAAAAAGCTGTAGAAATAACTTTTAATCCAAGTGGGCCTTCAACAGGGAAAATTTTTCCTCCCTCTTCTTCTACCTCTACTCGCTTTCCTTCTAATCCCAGAATTTTAGGAATATTTGGTCCTGATATGTCTAAATCAACAATCCCTGTTTTATTTGGAAATTGTTTTGCAAATACTAAAGCAAGATTAGCTGCAACAGTGGATTTTCCTACCCCACCTTTTCCTGAAAGTATAACAATTTTATGCTTGATTCTCTCTAAATACTTTTGAAAATTCTGATCTTTTAATTGTATTGGTTTCTGCATCAAATATCCTTCTCTTAACTCGTGTATAGAATATCCAAACATCATTAACTAGTTATAACAAGTATAAACAGATTGATTTAAAAGAATTTTAGGTTCTTTTATTCTTTTAGGTATAGTATAGGATCACAAATAATTTTTTTTTTCTTACTTTCTGACTTAGGCGAATATATAATTTACTTATATCATTTTTAAACTCAATAGGAAGCAATTAACATTTTTTATAATACCATCCTCCTTGATTCAGTTACTCTAGGGGTATCTTATAATTAGAGAAAGTTAACAAAGGATAAGAATGGATACTTGATTCTTATTAAATCAGAAAGGAAGTCTAGTGTTCTATTATCCCAATTTATTAACTATAGCGTTTCAGAAAATTGTATTTTTTTAAATCTAAGGATACATGGATGGAATGTATATTTTTAGTATATTATTCATTTGGAGCTAAAAAATAAAATACTTGGATACATTTCTATGTATTATTTCACCTTTTATCTAATTTCCAATGATAAGTGTTTAGCATAATCTTACAAGAATTAAAAGGGCTAATAAGAAAATTCCTTTCTCGATGCTGAAATGTCTTAATTCATATAAAAATCAATTTCCAGAAATTTTTGTCGGGAAAATGACATCAAGTTCTCAAATTGGTCAAAAACTTCAAGATGACATCCAAATAAGGAAATTGTCATAGTTCTATTACTTGCTTATATATCAACATGAATTCATTATAACTTAATCAAGACACAAGCTGTCAGCTTTCCGAAGGATTGAAGAAGAAATGCGTTTAACTCAGCAATTTGGAATGAAAAAATCATTAGATCACTTATTTCAGCTCCTATATATGTCAACTAATCTTTTTTCTAATTTTGAATCACAAGAGGGATTGCATGTTCTTCATCTCAAGTTTAATAACTCACAGAATTATACAGAAGCCGAAGTTAGACAGCTTCTGTCTTATTTTCTGGACTTAGTAGAATACTTTACACATGAAAGAATTCTTCTAATTCAGGACCCAACTGATAAAACAAGATTTGCTTTAAGTGGAGGATTTTAATGTGTATTCAGAAAAATCCTATATAGATAAAGCCAATTCTGCTGAAAGAAAGCTTATAGCTTGGAAAGAATCAGAAAACATTACAGTAGCTCAGCAGGAAATTAAAAAGATACCTATGAGAACTTCAAGAGATGAAGAAGTAGCAAATAGAGCTTTATTGCTTCTTTCATTTAAAGATACTTCGATTCAAAATTTAAAGCATGTTTTCAATGTATTAGGCATAAAAACGGTTGAAGAAAAAAGAAAAATTTTGAAAGTGATATTTCATTTCATACGAGAAGGTTTAATTTATATCCCAAAGGGTTTACCAAATCTAATAGACAAGGGAGTCCTGATAGATTTAAATAATCCTGCAGAAGAGAGTATTGAGATACATCTACTAAGACCTTTTGACGAATTGATAAAGGAAATCCAAGAGGAAATTATCAGTTTATATGTTGGTGAGAAATAAATTAATTGAAGATTGTCTGAAATCTATCAATTTGGTGGATGTCGAATGATAATGTATAATGGTTCAATTAAAAAGGTAAATTCTGAAAAACAAATAGATGAACTTGAACTAGTAAAAATAAAATCTTATTTAAATGAAGCTTTTCCAATTTCTGAGTATAATTTGACAATAATATGGCATGAACTGAAACAAATGAGAGCTGAACTTGAAATCTCACAAAAAATTCCTATTTCTGACCTTATTGACTATTATTTTAAACTCATTACGGTTAAACAAGCATTTAATAACCAAATAAGTAATTTTGTACAGCTTAATCAATTATACATTGAATTAATTACAATTCGAGAAATGTTAGATCTTTCAGAATCTGTAAGAATTTCAGAGATAATCGACTTTATTCAGAATGAGGACCTTACCAAACTAGGGATAGGGAAAAATTCTTTGTTAGAAAAACTATTGAAACTTACATTCTTGAATCTCTCATGGTATTGAATTTTCCTCATTCTTGAATTGCGTTCATATTAAAAAGTGTTATTTTTTCATTAAGAAATGTTTTTGATAGGTACTAGATCTTTTTACATATGCTCATTCTAGAAAAACAGAACATGAGGTTTATGAATTGGTTTTTCCTATAAATATTGAATCTCCGAATGATTGGTTAGAACAGATTCCCTCCTTTTTATCCTCTCTACAACCAGATTCTATTTATCTCGATTCTTTTGAATTCCAATCATATTTAGCTAATAAATTAAACAATTTCTATTCCCAATACCCCTTAAAATTTAATAGTATAATTAAAGAAATTTTAAAAACAAGTACAGAACTAGCAAAATATCTTTTAATCAAGATATTATTATTAACTCCAGATTTATGGAAAAATTTCAAACTTGATGATGAATTTCAACCAATATTGACAGAGCTTGCTCTTACTCCTGATAAAATTTATGCGAAAGATGCTGCAACATTATCCAAAAATATTATAGAGGCTGTGGAAAGTCAAAGATTCAAAGCTGAAAAAGTAAGTGAGGATGCGGGAACATTTGATGAAATTGAAGATGAGGAAATCAGGTTTGGAGAAGAAGAGGAAGAAGCTTTTGATGACCTTTCACTCTCAAAGATTATTCATGAATCTGAAGCAGAAACTTTTAAGAGAGAAAAAGCTTCTAAATCAGCCCCAGTACTTAAGGAAGCTCAGCCTCCTAAACCTAGCCCAGCATTTGGTGCTCCTAGTCGAAAAACAAGCCCAACTTCACCACCAGTCCCTTCCATGGAGAGAATGGAATCAATATCTAAAAAAGAGAGCATAAAACCTGATACTATTTCATCTAAAATGTCTAAAGGGCAAACAATTCATACTCATGTTCACTATTACTCACGGATGAATCCACGTAAAACTTATCCATTTACTGTTACTTTATCAACTCTAGCTATAAAATTAAAAAGAGATAAGATTCATATATTGACTGGTGAAGAAGAATCCGAGACCAGAGGTGAGTTTGAATTATATGATATAAAAAGCGATCTTATAATTGAACCTTTACTCTCTGGATGCCTTGTTCAACCAACTTTTCAATTTTTTAGTCCAAAACCAGAAAATTTTCCAAGTGAATTAACCTTCTATATCACACCTTTAGTTGAAGCAGGATTTCGATCTACACAATTAGAAGGAGTATTGTACATCAAAGACGAGAAAAGTAATATTCTATTAAAGTTAGAATTAGAAGAAACACGAGTAGTTAGTAATCGATTAAGTCAATTAGTAGCAATTTTCGGAGTTCTAAGTGGTGGAGCAATGCCTTTTCTTGATACTTTTATTTTTGGAGGAGATCTTCAAGCTCAAGTCATAACACAACTCTCAGAGAATGCTCAAAATTTAGCTCCAGCAATTACAGGTTCTTTTACAAATGTTGATTGGTGGAATTTACTCACTAGTTTTCAAATCATACTTGTTGGTGGTACCTTACTTGGAGCCTTAATATATTGGTGGAAACGTTCTAGAGCTAGGATAGGTCCTATTGCGACTTCACAACTACAATTAAATCCTTAGTTTCGAATTGATGTTAAAAATAACTGCTTTATCTCTGATTTCAGTTTTTGGATATGAAAAACATGAAGAGGCCAATTATTCTCTCATTTCCAAATCTCCGAACTTGTACCGTGGGCATTGTGACAAATAGAGGAGCTACCCAAGACCAAATTCCAGGAGCGACACAAATCTTACTCCAAACCATGACTCGTGAAACTTATAACTATTCAGAACAACAAATTGCTCGAAAAATAGATGGTAAAGGTGGAAGTCTATTTACATTAGTTGAAAAAGATTTTGCGGTTATAGGGGCACAGACTCACCCTAAATATGCAGAGGAAACCTTAGATTTATTATTTGATATGACTGAAAATCCCAGTCTTAATCCTAAACACATTGAAATTGAGACTCAAAACCTAATTCAAGTGTACCAAAGAATTATGGCAAATGCGCTTCAACGACTTATCTTTTTTGAAGCTGATAAAGCTGTTTTTGGAGAAGGGAACCCCTATAGTCAATCTCTTATTGGGAATTTAAAATCACTAAAATCGATTTCATCTGAAAATCTCCATCAAATACTGCCTGATTTTTTAATAGAACCGTGGGGTTTTGCCATTGGTTATTTACCAAAAGATATTAGAAAAAAACTAGATGAAAAAATCCTATCACGATTAATTGAAGATAAATCTAAACTAACTACCAAAAAAAATAATACTTCAGGTCAAATGGTACACAAACGATTAATCACCTCATCAACAAAAGAAGATGAGAATGCTTATATATGCCTTAATATCGCGATTGACATGCAAACATCAAGATTAGGGTGTGTTCGATTTTCAAGTGGAATATTAGGTGAATCTTATGGATCAAGAATGTTCACAGTTCTTCGTGATAAAAAATCATTCGGATATTTAACTGGTTCTGTCATAAAACTGTTAGCAAATAAAATTATTCTTCGATGTTTTATGGAAACTAAACCAGTTCGAGCTACAGAGGCAATAGAATCCTTAACGGATTTGATATATGATCTAGTTAAAAAAGAAATATCAATTACTGAATACGAAACCACTAAAAATTATCTTTTAGGAATGCAGGATCTTTCTCTAGATGATTCTCGCATAATCACCTCAAGAATTATTAATCGTAAAGTTCACGGATTATCTCCCAATATAAAAGATAGTTATAAGGAAATTGAACAAGTAACACCAAAAAAACTGCATAAACTCTGGCAATCAATATTTAAACCTGAAAATATAAGCCTAGCGATTTCAGGAGATATAGATCCTAAGGAGATCGAAAACCATTGGCAAAATCAACTGAAATAGTAAATATTGCTAATAAAATTAAGGTTTTTCGTTTAGAGAATAATTTACAAGTCCAACTTGTTACAATTCCAGGAGGTAAAACGACTCTTTTTTCAGTGGGATTCTATGCAGGGGCTATGTACGAAAATGGGTTTGGAAAAGGATCAAATGACGGAGTAAGTCACTTTACAGAACATATGTTTTTCAAAGGTACTCCCTTACGAGATGCAAACCAAATAAATCAAGAATTTTCCCAATTAGGGGCTGATCTTAATGCTTTCACAAGTTATGATCATACTATCTATTATGCCAAAGTTCCAACACGAAATTTAAGAAAGGCAGCTGAAATTTGGAATGATCTTCTACTAAATAAAGAGTTAAATCCTAAAGAGTTTGAAGCTGAAAAGCAAATTATTTTGCAGGAAACCCAAATATACAAGGATATGCCAGAATTCAATGCACACTCAAATGCTCGAGCTCATCACTTCGCTGGAACACCTTTAGAGCATAATATTTTAGGATCAATAGATTCTATTACTTCAATGTCTTTAGGTACATTAGAAAAATATATCAAAAAACATTATTCCCTCCATAATGCTATTATTACTATTGTAGGTGGTGGATTCAATCTAGAAGCAGAAACTGACTTTATTGACAAATTATTTAATGAAAATGGAAAAAAAACTAATCAAAAACCGATTTATCCCCCCCAAATTAACGTACCAAAACGTAAAACTAATCTCAATTACTTTAAAGAGGAGTTAAGCAAACCTTTATCATATTTAGCAATATGTTGGAATTCACCAGGAATTAAATCAGAACTATTTTTCCCATCCCTCCTAATTAATACTTATCTTGGAAACTCTCGTACCTCTATTATTTATCGTAAAATAATCAGTAGAGGGATTTCAAGTCTGTGTAGATATGGTTTTGAACCATTTTATGATGTGTCAGCAAGTTCAATATTGTTTATTTCTCCCCCAGAAAAATTAAATAAAGTATACCATGAAATTCTAAGGCTTTTAATAGATTTATATTCATTTGAATTCACTGATACGATAATTACTGATTTAAAACAGGAAATATGGGGATCGTACTTAGCTGAAATTGAAGATCCTGCAAATTATGGAATAGATCTAGCTCAAAAGTTCATCAAGTTCCGTTACCCTTTACTACCCTCTGATTATGAAAAAAATTTGGATATTCCTTTGGAAATCGTCCAAAAAACTAAAGATGAAATTTTTGGGGATAAAATTTCTCTTACCGTTTATGGTACAGGAAAATTACCATCAGATTGGACACCTGATTTTCCACAAAACTCTCCGTGGTAGTTTATAGAAAGATTAAGATATTGAGATTCAGGTTAATCATAATCAATAAGATGAGGAATATTCATGGATAAGTATATGTGGTGGCAAAAAGCTGTTTTTTATCAAATATATCCACGAAGTTTTAAAGATTCTACTAATAATGGAATAGGGGATTTAAAAGGGATCATTAGTAAATTAGATTATTTAAAAGAATTAGGTATAGATGCAATTTGGTATTCTCCCTTTTTTATGTCTCCTCAAGAAGATTTTGGATATGATATTACAGCATATGATAAAATTGCCCCTGAATATGGAACGATGGATGATTTCAAATTGTTATTGGAAAAAAGTCATGCTTTAGGTATAAAAATGATCCTAGATTTAGTATTGAACCATACCAGTGACAAACATCCATGGTTTTTAGAATCTAAGAAAGATCAATCCAATCCAAAAGCAGATTGGTATGTATGGAAGGATGGGAAAAAAAAGAACGGAAAAAAACCACCAAATAATTGGAAATCTATTATTGGAGGCTCAATGTGGAAATGGAACGAAGAACGGGGTCAATTTTATCTTCATCAGTTCCTACCTTGTCAACCTGATCTTAATTGGCGTAATGAAGAAGTTAAACAACAAATGTTTGATTATATTGAATATTGGCTTAACAAAGGAGTGGATGGATTTAGATTAGATATTATCCATACTCTTTTTGAAGATAATAAATTTCGAGATAACCCCAAAAGTTGGAGATTATTTCCTTCAGAAAGTAGCTCTGCATCCCTCTTCCAGAATCCAAGATATACCCAATTTCTTCCTGAAACAATAGAAATATGTAAATCTATTCGAAAAATTGTTAATAATTATTCTCCCCCTCGAATGTTGGTTGGAGAAGCAACAAGGGAACCAAAAGCAATACGATCACTTTATGGAGCACACAATGATGGTTTAAACCTTGTTTTCAATTTTACTCTATGTAATACAGATTTTAATTCGAAAAAAATAACTAAAATCATTCAAGAATCCGAATCATTGCTCCCTGAGCCCTATTGGCCATGTTTTTGTTTATCAAACCATGATAACAAGCGAATGATTTCCAAATTAGGTAATAATGAAGAGAAAATGCGATTATTTACCCTACTTTTACTTTCTATTAGAGGAACTCCATTTATTTATTATGGAGAGGAGGTAGGAATGCATCAAGTGAAAATCCCTAAAAGTCAATGGTCTGATCCTATAGCATTCTTAAAATTCTTCAAATTACCAATTGGACGTTTTTTCAACCGAGATGGTTGTAGAACTCCGATGCAATGGAAACCAGTAGAAAATAATGCCGGTTTTTCTCCTAATTTTTCTATAAAACCTTGGCTTCCTGTTTCACCAAGTGTAATGACTCAAAATGTCGAAACACAATTGAACAATAAAGATTCATTACTCAAATTTTATCATGATCTGCTAAAATTTCGAAAAAACTCCCTTGCTCTTCAAATCGGTACATTTTCTTTATTATCAACAGCTAATGAAAAAATCTTGACATATAAAAGGACTTTTGGAGATGAAAAATTAGTTATTATTCTTAATTTTTCAAATAAAGTAGTTGAGATTGTAAATCCAACTATAGATGGCTTTAAAGCATTTTCAACCAAGAGTATTATTGATCACAATAATTTCGTATCAAATATAATCTTAGACAAATTTGAGGGAATAATTCTAGATATTAGGTCATAATTTTACAATCTTAGAAAGGGGTTTAGTTACACTCTCTTCCTCGATTTTATATATTCTTCTGCTTCTCCAATAATGTCACGAGTAACGACTACTACTTTATCAGCTAGGTGATGATAGGTTGTAGGGATTACCTCAATCATTGGGTTTTCAACAATCCGATCATAATTTCGTCTTATTTGATCTCGTTCACCTTCAATAAAACCTTGGAATGATTCAATTGTTTTAATAATATCAGAACGAGTAAATATTCCAATGAGCTTCATCAAGTTTCCGTTTCTGTACACCACAGGAAGTCTACCTATAATGTACCGATGCATCAAGTCAGTTGCCTCCCGAACAGTCATTGACGGTGAACCAACAATTAAATCTTTTGTCATAATTTCACTTACTTTCATATCTTGAATCGCTAATCGTTGAGCTCGGATTCTTCGGAGATCAAACATGGTTACAAGTCCCTTAAGATTTCCCTCCTTATCAACTATAGGATAACCTAAATGTTTATAACACATAAAGATATCTAACAAATCAGTAGTTAATGTGTCTTCTAAAATAGCTATTACTTCTTTACTCATGACCTCTTCTAAAGTAATGAAGTTCATTAATTCATCAGTTGTCCTTGCAGTACTTGATATACCTTTATGAACAATCTTTTCTGTATAAATACTCTCCTCAACAAGTAGCAAGTGAACAAGGAATGCTACTAAAACTACAAGCATCATTGAGGGTAAAATCTTAAGGTCTCCGCTCATTTCAAGCGTGATGACGATCATTGTAATAGGTGCACGAGCTGAAGCTGCAAATAAGGAAGCTAACCCAAGAAGAGAATAAAATCCAATATTCAGACTTAATCCGAATATAGCATTAAATAAAACAGCAAATCCCGCTCCAAAAGTTGCTCCCATGAATAATGATGGAGCAAAAATCCCTCCCGAAACTCCACTACCTAACGATAGAGATGTTGCAACAATTTTAAGAAAGCAAAACAGTATCAGAAAAAGCCCTAAAGCTAAACCTGTTAAGGAAGTAAGAGACTGAAATTCTCCATCCAATGCTATATGAATAATTGGATAACCCGCACCGCGAAGATCAAGCGAAAAAATTACAAGGATTATCCCTACTATAGTACCACCAATTGCAGTATCTATGGGTAAAGAAAATCGATTTTTATCAAAAAAATTCTCAGCAAAATATAAAGCTTTTTGCCAGAATATTCCAATTAAACCTAGAAAAATTCCCATAAGTAAAATTAATGGAATTTCAGCAAGTGATCCTAATTCATAAGCTGGAACCAAGAATACGCTTCCAATATTTCCTAAAATTACAAAATTTACGGTTACTGCAACTATACACGCTATGGCAATTGGAACTGCGGTATGTAATGTGATAGTTGCCAATAATACTTCTAAGGCGAAAATAGTTCCTCCCAAAGGTGCGTTGAAAACAGCAGCAATACCAGCTCCAGCCCCAGCAGCAATCAGAATGTTAGATTCAGCAGAACTATAACGAAATCTTGTTGCTATGTAAGACCCAGCCCCAGCCCCAATTTGTGCAATGGGTCCTTCTGATCCAGCACTTAGTCCAGATCCAATTGTGAGTATAGATAAAATAAATTTCCCAATTGGAGTTCTTGGTTTGATAGGTGTATGAGTATGCATAGCTTCCAAAACATTCGGAATTCCATGTCCTTTAGAAAGAGGAAAAGCTCTATAAATTGCATATCCAACGATAAAACCACCTATGGCAGGGATTATTATAATTAAAACAGTGGCAAAAATATCACCGTAATTATTGCGAAAAAAATGGATTAATCCATGTTCCTGAAATAATAATTCATCTAGAATCTCAATAGCTTTACGGAAGACAATACCTGCAATACCACCAAGGAATCCGATGAATATTGCTATAATTTCTAATCTAATATCTCTTTGAAAACGATAAGCTGATCTTCGTTTGTGACTTGCTAGCACAGTCATTAAAATCACATAATTAGAGAGGATAACTAATTTTGAACTTTTTGAGTCTAGAAAGAAATATTTATTGATATTTCTATAGATTCAAACAGAATCAAGTATTTTTTGAAGATCTTCTAGCTTCTATCTAAACTAGAGGAAAATTACTCCCATATTTTGCATGTATGGCACAAGTTCCCTCTATCCCTACCATACAAGGTCCAACTGGATTTTCTGGGGTACATTTTCGATTAAATAATGGACATTCATCAGGATAAATCTTTCCTAAGATAACTTCAGCACAACGACATCCAGATGGCATTTCCACACTAGAAACTGGTGGAAGCTTTTCTTTCAGACGAATGTTGAATTCTTCAAATTTTTCAGAGATTTCTAATCCAGATTTTTGTACTTCGCCGATTCCCCTCCAATTGGCATCAATCACCGAATAAGCTATTTTAATAGCTTCCAGAGCTGTTTTATTCCCTTCACGGGTTACAACCCGTGGATATAGATTTTCAGTTTTGAAATTCTTTTCTTTAATTTGATACAGGATGCTAAGAATTCCAAATAACACATCTACTGGTTCAAATCCTGCAATGACTATAGATTTTTTGTATTTATTACTTAATGGCTCATAGACTTTTGATCCTGTTATTGCTGATACATGTCCTGGGGCTATAAATCCATGTAAAGGAATTTCTGGTGCATTAAGTAGCAATTCCATTGCTGGAGGAACTAAACGATGCGAACTGAGAATAGACAAATTTCTCGGAATCGATTTATTAATTAATTCAATCGCAACCATAGGAGCAGTTGTTTCAAATCCAATAGAAAAAAAAACCAATTCACGTTCTGGGTTTTGCTTTGCCAGCTTCATTGCATCTAAAAAGCTATAAACAACCCGAACATCGGCACCTTCCGCACGAGCAGATAATAAAGATCCTTTCTCACAGGGTACTCGAGCCATATCACCAAATGTAGCCAAAATATAACCTTGTTTTGCTAACCATATACAATGTTCAATATCCTTGCTAGGACAAATACAAACAGGGCACCCAGGTCCAGCTATAACTTCAATATTAGAAGGAAGCAAATTCCGGATTCCCCAATGGCTAATTGTGTATTCATGAGTGCCACAAACATGACAGATCTTTATATTTTCCTTGAGCTCATGGGAAATCTTCGTGATTTTATCTTTTAAAGTTTTTACAACCTCTGGATCTTGAAATGAATTAATCATCGATTTTTCTCCAAAAAAAATAGACAAGATGATCAAATTTTCTCTTATAAGAATTGTTTATATTCTTTCTACTAAGAGGAAAAGGGAGAGAAATATTAAGAAACTGATTTTTTCAAGGTTTCAATAAAAGATGAATCTAAATTTTTTTCATGAAATGCTTGAATTTTGACATCATTTAGCTCAAATCCTTTGAAAACTTCACCAATTACGAATATTTCACTATATTCTTCTTCTTCTAAAAGTTTTTTCAGAGCAGACCAGTATGAATGTAGTAAGAATTCATCAATATCTTTCAATGGGGGAATAATTGTCAAAATTTTCTTATCAGGGATATTTAATGAAATAAAAATCCCATTATGCTTTTGAAAAACTCCTGTACCAATTTTTTTGACTTTTTCAATTGCTATTTTTACTTTTTTCCCAGTTTCAGATAGATATTCATTATTTTTTCTTATACTATCTAATATCGGTTCTTTTCTTTCTTCGATAATTCCATTCAACCATTTAATAGCTTCACGCGGATTTCCATGTGAATACGCATATGCTGACTCAATGTCTGAATCTTTAAGGGGCCATAAAATGTTAGGTTCAGAGGTGTGA
>NZ_CDLCQJ010000096.1:0-17475 GCF_975850365.1 Candidatus Hodarchaeum mangrovi
AAAAAATACTGCTTCCCCCAGAGGTAACTTGGATGTTCTGGATGCTGGGTACCCTAATGATTATAATTGGAGGACTTTTGTTGTGTATAAGTCGGATTATTCTGGGTAGAGAGAGCACAATAGTAATAGGGCTTGAGAAAGATCATAAATTAATTACCAAAGGACCATATCACATCATTCGTCATCCTATTTATACTGGGGCATCATTTCTTTTCCTTGGCTATTCCCTTTCTTTTTCTAGTCTGATTTGTTCGATTGTTTTCTTGTTAGTTCTTGTGTTGTGGTTAAATAAAAGAATGACATTAGAAGAGACATTGTTGATTCAAACCTTTGGAGAAGAATATCTGGGGTATATAAAACTCACCAAAAGGTTAATCCCTTTTATTTACTAAACTTCAATTATATTTTCCTTAGAATTAAGAATCTCTTTTTTTTCTTAATCAAGATTATTTTTTTTTACATAAATTCAATACATCCCCATTCAAATCTATTAAGTACCGATATGAGGCATCTCTTATCTTTTTAAGTAAATAAAGAAGAATCTCCTCTCATTGGAAACTTTTTTTAGAACTAGATGATATGTTTCTGAAAATATCAAAGTCATTTGTTATTGATATTTTAAAAATTTAAATGGTGATCTTTTGGAATCTAAGATATGTCCTTCTTGTGGATCAGAAAATGATCGTATACGAATTAATTGTTGGAATTGTGGAGCTTCTATACAATCTTCGTTTATTTCTAAAGTTACAGAATTAAACATTAATAATACAATGCAATTAGCTATGGACGATGATTCAGTTATTCATGTTTGCCCTAAAACATCAATAAATTGTTATCATTGCAACTCTTCGTTTGTAATTGAAGGAATGGGGGTTTTTATCTGCCCAAATTGTCATAAAGAGAATAATTTTAATGGTCCATTTAAGGTTGATTGTGAACCCTGTTCGATACGATTGATCATTAAACAGATTACATCTTCCAAACCTGTTATAAAATGCCAAAATTGTGGTCAAAAGTATCATATTATAAGTCATGATCCTAAAAAAACCCTTTCTAAAAAAATATGGGAATTTTATAAATCTTTACATTTTTTACAGGGTTAAAAATTGATAATTAAGGCATTTTAGTAGAAATCCTATATGGTAAAAATTTTGATTATTTTTTTCTTGGAAATAATCTCAACCTAAAGATAAAACTTAGAATTCCTTTCATAAAAAACAGCATAAAAAACTTAAGGTTTCAAAAATAAGGTTGAATTATGCCAAAAGCTCATTCTTCTGTTGACAAGGTAAGGAAAAAGAATGATTTTTCGTTAATGAATAAACAAGAACTATTAAAGGCTATTTATAATTGTGATCCTGATTTTAATGGGCTATTTTATTTTGGAGTAAAAACGACTCACATTTATTGTCTCCCATCTTGTAAAGCTAAACGTCCTCTATCGACCAATATTGTATTATTTGAAACAAAAGAATTGGCTGAAAAAGCAGGTTATCGGGGATGTTTGAGATGTAAAGCTGCTGATTTTCCCGATACAACTCCTCCTTGGCTAAAAAATCTTGTTAACAAATTGAATAAAATAAAAAATAGGCGTGTGACCCGAAAGGAATTTGAAAATATAACAGGAGTCGAAATAACAACAATTAGGGAGCAATTTAGAAAAATATACCGTGAAACTCCAGTTCAATACCATAGAAAAGTGCGTTTAAACTATGCAATGACTCTGATAAAATCAGGAATGAATACTTCAGCTGCAGGATTACAATCTGGATTCAAATCGAGTAGTGGATTTAGACAAGCGTTTATTAAAGAATTTGGGGTAAATCCAGGAGTATTTTCTTATGAATAAGATAGAAAAGGTTTATTATAATTCGCCAATTGGTATCATTGAGATTAGGGGTAAAAATAATGTACTAATCAGCCTAAGATATATTGATGATGAGGAGATAGATCTTAATGCAAAATCTGAGTTACCAATCATAGCTGAGTGTATAACACAGCTGAATGAATATTTTCAAGGAGCTAGAAAAGAATTTACTGTACCATTCGAGCTTAATGGTACAGAATTTCAAAAAAAAGTTTGGAAAGAAGTAAGTAAGATTAAACACGGAAAGGTACGATCCTATGCTCAGATAGCTCAAAGTATTGACTTACCTAAGGCTAATCGTGCTGTCGGTAATGCTAATGCTATGAACAAACTTCCAATAATCATCCCTTGCCATCGGGTGATTGGGAGTAATGGCAAGCTCACAGGCTACCGTGGTGGGATTTGGAGGAAACAATGGCTATTGAATCATGAAAAAAATACTCTCCATAAATATTTCTAGATTTAAAGCCTTTAAGAGTAAAAATAAGTAGATTCTTGATTCCTCTAAAGACTAATTCTTTTTGTTAGTTAATTAATTTTAAATCAAGATTCAATCTTCATTGGAAATTCCTAAATATAAAGATAAGTAAAGATTGATTCATTAATCACCATTATTAATGAATGTTTTGACCGTCTAAATTGAGGATATGTTGTAAAAATAAAAAATAATTTGATATTATTTGTTTATTATTGAATTATTGTATGTACTAATATTCGAACATCATCTGTTCTAAGTATAGGATTAAATTCCTTGAAATTTCATTAATAATTGATGAGCAAAATGAGTAAAATGTATAAAAATACTTTCTATGGGATTATGCTGACCGGCTTTCTGACTTTTGGTGGTATTTTTATCACTCCACTTCTCTTAACGGACTATTTTTTTCCAAAGCCTATCGAATCAATTTATGATTTCCCCGATCGAATATATGATATTAGTTTTAGTTTTCATAATATCTCAAGTTTTCTTTTTCCAATTAATTCTCTTCAAATTGCTTACAGGGAATTCAATAGTTCATATCTTAACTATTCAGATCCTTTTCTGGTTGCTGTTTGGTTCTTTAGGAATTCTCCCGCTCATCCAGAAAAGGAGAATTTCCCAGATAATTGTACAACATGGAGAATTACTCCTTTTCCAGGACGCCAATATAATCAATGGAATGTATGTACAACATATGCAACAGATAATCCTCCTATATATGTTCATGATACTTATATTGTGTTTGAAGTGATGCTGTTTAGTGAATTGATTTTTTATGCCAGTAAAATGCCATCAATTAATTTTTCTACTTTAGGGTATGAAAAAAATCCAGATACTGAGATGGAGGGTAGTAAAGCAGATTTTATTGTTCCTGATCAGTGGGTATTATCTATTACTCTTACTTTTGAGAATCATACATCCATTGTTATTGATGCACATAAGGATGGATGGTTAGAATATACTAAGTATATCCCCTATGAATGGACAGCTTATGGTGATGAATTTACAGTATTTAGTTCAGGAATAACCCATTATATGGAGTTTAATGAAAACTTCAATGAATTTCATCAAACATTCAGCGATTATGTGAAAACCCATATAAAAAATATCAATACAACTAATTTATAGAATAGAAAGATAAAAGGCGTTCTCTGTGAATACTAAAACAGACGTTTTAGATACTATTGATGGAACTATAGCACTAGGAAATATAGAAATCGAGGACTTACGCAGAGAGATTAAAGGGAAAACTTTACAAGTATATCTATTACTTGCAAGAGGGAAAGATCAGGATTTTGGTGTTCGGGAAATATACCAGAGACTCAATTTTAGTAGTGTTTCTATTGCAGCTTACCACCTTAAAAAATTAGAATCCTACAATTTAGTGAAAAAAACAGCTGATAATAGATATCAAGTATCAGAATTACTCCCTCTTGGTTCATATGAAGAATTTTTTGTCTTAAAAGGAAAATATTTACCTAAAGAAGCCTTTATCCTTGCTTTTAGCGCTTCTTCTTTATCACTTGCTCTTTTATTTTTTCTATTAAAAATGTGGGAACCAATGCTTACTCTATTATTTGCCAACGCTCTGTTAGGTACAATTTATTCGTTTGTACGGTTTTATTCTCTTTATCAACGTAAGGATGAAGAGATTGATTTTAATAATTAAAAATTTCAAAAATTTTTCATAATTTAGTTTTTTGAACATCTAATAATAAATCTTGTAAGAATTAATCTTCATCAATATTTTTAGATTATGCTATTTCTAGATTAAACTTTTTTGTAATACTTTTTTTTAGCAGCAGTTTCTCGAAAGTAGTCTCTTACTTGATAGTTTTTAATATTGGGAAATTAGAAAAATCCAGAATCTAATAATTTCGTAAGACAATACCCAATCAATAGTTGAATACTTTTTAGTAAAAAAAGATTAGAAATTACAAGATAATTGGTCATTTGAGGTTCAAAACTCTAGATAACAAGGTGATGAATAAGTGCATGTCATTATCATCGGAACTGGCCATGCAGGAATAAATGCTGCCAGTATTATGCGGCAAAATTCAGATGAGATTGACATCACTATGGTGAGTGAGGATCGCTTTCCCCCTTATCCTCGTCCATCAATTTATAAGATAATTTTGGGTAAAAGTCCCTCTCAAATTTTTAGATACCCCGAAAATTGGTATGATAAAAATAACATTAACCTCCTTCTTGGTCATTGTGTTATTAAAATTCGTTGTCAAAAAAAATCAATTATATGCGCAGACCAGTCAGAATTAAAATATGATAAACTTTTGATAGCCACTGGGTCAAAACCATTTATTCCTCCGATTCCAGGTATTCGTGATGGTCCTCTATATTGTTTAAGAAATATTGATGATGCTCTCGCTATTCGAGAAAAAGCAGAAAGGAGTACTACGGGAAAAGCCACGATTCTAGGTGGAGGTCTTTTGTCCGTAGAGTTAGCAAAGACATTATCTGACATAGATATCCAACCAACCATAATTGATAGGTCTCCATATCTTCTAAGAAAGCAATTAGACCCTGAAGGGGGTCAATTTTTAAATCGTTTACTTGATAAAACCTTTGATACAAGTTTTATATTCAATACAATAAGTGAGCAGATAATCCGAAAGAATGATGAGGAAGTGAAAATCGAACTACGGGATCATTCAGGATTATGGACTCACGAATGTGATTTTCTCTGTAATGCTACTGGTGTTCGGAATGATAATACTCTCCCCAGAGATGCAGGAATTACTATTGGAGAATATGCAATTGTTGTCAATCCTTTTATGCAAACAAATATTCCTGATGTTTATGCAGCAGGGGATGCTGTGAATATTGACTCTTTTCCTGGTTCAAAATTTGGTATTATTCCCACTGCAGTCGATCAAGCTAAGATTGTTGCAATAAACATTTTAGGAACGAGGGTACCATATACGGGAACGCTTCCTTGGACAACCCTTAAGATTGCTGGAATAGATCTTACTTCGATTGGCGATATTGAACTAGGACCTGGAATTGAGGAGAAGGGGATCATTCGTGACTTTCAACAAAGGATTTATCAAAAATTATTCTTTAAAGAGGGTAAAATTCAAGGAGCAATCCTTATTGGATCCAAAATAAATGTTCACCAGATCAAAACGTTAATAATTCATCATGAAAAATGGGAAGTAGTTAAAAACGAATTAAATTTGGAAGAATGATAACGAGGCCCTGAGAATAATGACTGACGATGAAAAAAGCAATTCCAAAGAGAAAAAAGAGGATACAGAAAAACCAAAAATTCCTAAAGAGGAATTGGTTACAACTACTCATAGAGTAATAATCGATGGACAGGAAATCGATTACACCGCTCAAGTTGGTACTCTTCTTATTAAGGAAGAGGAAGAAGGAAAGGAACCAAAACCCAAAGCATCTATCTTTTATATTGCCTATATAAGAGATGGTATTTCTGATATTTCGAAACGACCAATTACCTTTTCTTTCAATGGAGGTCCTGGATCCTCATCTGTATGGTTGCATTTAGGAGTATTAGGACCTAGAAGAGTTATTGCTGAAGCAAATGATAAACCAGTCAATCCTCCATATAGACTTATAGATAATAATTATTCGCTATTAGATTTAACAGACTTGGTCTTCATTGATCCAGTCAGTACTGGTTTTTCACGGGCTGTACCAGGAGAAAAGAACACACAATTTCATGAATATAAGAAAGACCTGAAATCTGTTGCAGAGTTCATTCGACTATTTACTTCTCGTTCAAAACGCTGGGCTTCACCAAAATTTTTAATTGGAGAGAGCTATGGAACTACACGCGCAGCTGGTCTATCAGGGGTCCTACAAGATGATCTAGGTATGTTTTTAAATGGGATTATGCTTATTTCTTCTATTTTAAACTTCCAAACAGCTCGTTTCAATCCAGGGAATGATCTTCCATACATCCTATTTTTACCAACTTATACTGCAACTGCTTGGTACCATAAATTATTATCTCCTGAAAGACAGAAGGACTTACAAAAAACAATAGAGGAAGTTACTTCATTTACTTTAAAAGAATATACATTAGCATTAATGAAAGGAGATACTATACCCAAAGAAGAACGAGTACAAATACTTGAAAGATTAGCAGACTTAACGGGTTTATCCCGTGAATATATAGCAGGAGTAAATCTTAGAATCAATATCTATAAGTTTTGTAAAGAACTATTGCGGAAGAAACATCGAACAGTAGGTAGATTAGATACTAGATATTTAGGTATTGAAAAAGATGACAGTAATGCAGAACCTGAATATGATCCAAGTTATTCAGCGATACAAGGTCCATACACTGCAACCTTCAATCATTACGTATTTACAGAGTTAAATTATCAAAATGATTTGCCTTATGAAATACTTAGTCCAATCTATAAAACTTGGAAATATGAAGATTATCATAATCAGTATTTGAATGTAGCAGAAACTCTAAGGGATGCGATGAGTAAGAACCCATTTTTAAAGGTCTTTGTAGGAAATGGATATTACGATCTTGCAACACCTTTTTTGGCAACCAAATATACGTTTAATCATCTTGGATTGGATTCGGGATTGCGAAAAAATATCATAATGGCATATTATGAAGCAGGTCATATGATGTATCTCCACCCTCCATCTCTGGCAAAGTTAAGAAAGGATTTAGCACTATTTATTGAAAATGCCCTCATTTTTCCTAGTTCAAGATTAGATTAACCCAAAATAAAAAATAATAATCCAATCATAAGAATTGGAATTAGACTCAGAATTGAGATTGGGATACCAAACTTCGTGAAGTCCCACCAGGTAATTTCAACACCACGTTCAGCTGCTGTATCAATGACAATAATATTGCTAGCTGCTCCTATAACAGTAGTTGCTCCCGCAAATGTAGTAGTTAAAGCTGCGGTCATCCAAAATATGGGGTGATCTAACGGAGTTCCAGGTAGTATTCCTGTAATGAGAATGGCTACTGGAACATTTGATAATACCTGACAAAGAAGAAATATAATTAGTATAAAGATTACAAAGCTTGTAAAATTGAATTCTAATTGATTGAGAAAAGGGGAAATAGTATTTACAAAGAGATTGGAAGACACAACAGCATCTAAGACTACAAACATACCCATGAAAAAGAGGATGACCTCCCAATTGAGTTTCTCTAGTATTTGGTCTCTTTCATTTACAATAAATAAGAAAATCCCTGTAATAAGAAGAATTATTAGAGTAATTGAAATTTGAGTAATAAAGGAGGAGAGAATTAAACCAATTATTAGAACCACAAAAAAACCTTCTGAAGGTCTTTGTAAAGATTCTAATTCATGTTTTTCTGCAATGGCTGGGATAATAGGAAATTTAATTTCGTTGAACTCAGATTTAAGCAGATACTTTAAGAGGACATAACTTCCAAAGAGAGAAAAAAAGGTAGGGAAAAGAGCCCAAATCCCAAATTCTAAAAAGCTAATACCTCCTGCAATAGCTAGAATATAATTTTGAGGATTCCCTGTTGGTAATAATGCTGACCCAAAAGTTAATGCATAACAGATTGCTAGGATATACGGCTTTGGGTATTTACGTACCTGCTTTGTAAAGGCAATTAATAAGATGGGACCAATAATTGCCACTGTGTCGTTCACAAGTAAGCTTGCAGCGAGACCTAAACCGAAATGGATTAAAAGTAGTAATCCTTTAGGTGATTTTCCTTTTAAGAGGAGTGATTTTCCCCGTTCCTCCAAGGATCCGCTAATATCTAAAGCAGTGACCAAGACAAACATTCCAAAAAGGAAGATTAAAACATGAACCTGTTTTCCGATAACTATGACAGCCCTTTCATAAGCGCCTGGTTGAAGCAGAATTAAGATTAGCGCAGCAATCATAAAGGCAGTCCATGCAGGAACTTTCAGTTTTCCAATCCTGCGGAATATAACTGCTAGATTAACACAAATCAAAAGGAAAAGTGGAATAAATGATTCTAGAAGGTCTTCTAACATCTAATTTACTCTTCTAAAAATTTTTTTAAATAAATTAAAAACTCTCTTAGGGTAATATTTCACTAAAATTTATAAATTGCTTTATATTAGACTAGTTAGGAATTTCCTCACTGTTTTTTACATTGTCTTTCGATCATGCAAGTTTAATCAGTCTAGATGGAACATGTCCAAACGATGTATTATCAAAAAATCTATCAATTATGCAATATACAAGATCAAGATATACTTAATTATCTTACTAAAAGGAATGGATCCCCTCTTTTAGCGGGGAAAGCTAGTAAGAAGGAATTTTTCAGTCGGTTGGATAAATTAAAACAAAAAGCTCAATTTTTATTTCAACCAAAATCCATATATAGTATTTTTAATCGATCAGACCTCCCCGCTCGCGAATGTTTCGAAGAAGTTAAAAAAGTAGCATTAGTAATTGTAACTTTAGGTAAAGCTCTACCTGAAGAAGTTAATAATTTGATGGTTTTAGGCAAATATTTAGATGGAGTCATATTGGATGCAATTGGTTCTGCGGGGGTTGAATATCTCGCTGATATAGTAGATTCTGAGATACATAAATTAACAAAAAGATCTCCATTTGAGTGTTCGAGACGTTATAGTCCCGGTTATTGTAATTGGGATTTAAGAGATCAGGAATTAATTTTTAAATTACTTCCTGCTCATAAAATTGAAGTTCACCTGACTAGTGGCTATTTAATGGTTCCAATCAAGTCAATTTCATTTGCAATAAATATAGCTGAGAATATTAGACAATCCCGATGGGAAAATCGATGTATATACTGTAAAACAGTTCAATGTTCTTATCGAATGAAATAACGGCCAGAGCAAGTAAATGTGGGAAGTGAGGTAAATTAATATATGAATGGAACACCTAAATCTATAAGTTCGTTGCGAATTGTATTGAAGAGCTCGGTATAATCTGGAGAAGGTTTAACCTTTCGTATATCATAACATTCACGGAAACTTTTTCCAAGTGGAGCTGTTTCTATATCTTTTTCATAAGATTTTAAAAGTGTTAAAGTTATTTCATTTGCATCGTTTCTTGTAATTCTTTCTTTAGCAGCACCGCAACCAACTTCACAGGCCATTCTAGCTTCCATGGGTGTGGCATAATTCTTATGTCTGTTCTTTGCTACAGCTATTTCCCAAAGATTTGAACCAGAGACAACACTTACAAGTGCATGAGCTGCAGCCTCTCTTAATACCATAGGGGTACACGGTCCTGCTGCAGTAAATCCATTTGAAAGGGAAATTAGGTTACTATTCCGAGCTAAAGATTGATAAGTCATAGAAATAACCCAAAGAAGCTCTCTCATGGTATTACATGTATGTTTCAAATGAAATGGAAAATAATTTAAAAAGTGGGCCTGATTTACGAGTAATCCTTGTAAATGATAAGCAAGTCCCACAATCGCCGTTCCTTCAGGTCCCCCAGAATATCCTCCTAGAATCGGACCCATTAATGCTCCTACAAAACAACCATAAGTATGAAAATGTACCATTTTATTCAATAGAGAATTATTCACCTTTAGTTCTGAAATACTAGCTACAAATCGTCCATCAGTTAATCTTTCTCCCCATTCAGGATTACTGGCCGCAATTTGAGCAGCAGCAGATTCTGCAGTTCCAACACTTTTAAGAAAAATCCCTGGACGACCAACTCGTCTTGCTGCTTCTCGAAACATCATTGCATGGGCGACAGATCCTTTAACTTCGGTTGGTGAACCAGAACGTATTGGCATACCCTCAATCTCATCAAGAATTGGAGCACAAACCCCATCAGCTAAGGGTTCCTGTAAATATGCCATACTCATGGGAATAAATAAATCTTCGTCACATGTAATATCTGGTGAAAAAAGGCAAAAAGGCCTTCGTGTATCTTCGACTTTTCTACTTGTGATTTCCCTTGCGTCGCGTCCAAAACCCAAGATATACTTTCCAGGGAAATTTCCTAATGCTTCTTTTATTTCATTCTCTGTAAATTTAATTCTACGATAAGTATCAGTACAAAGAGTTCCTACAGTAAGATAAAAGTCCAAAGCAGCTTTCCAAAGATTATCTGCAAGTGTATCATCAGAAGGGATAGGAGTTAACGGATCAAAACAAATATCATATTCTTTAATAACTCTTTGGAGTTCAGGGACTAAAAACTTAAAATCAAAATCCTTTTCTAAACAGATAGGTCCATTTTGTGCTCTGTCCAATACTTCATTGATTCGCCAAGGAGGGGTTCCCATTTGTCTCACCTTTCCTGAATCATTTTTACAACAAGCTTTGCTGCTCCAACTGCAGTTTCAGCCCATCCATCAGCTCCTATCTCTTTCCGCCAGTTATCAGTGGTTGGATTCCCCCCAATTATAACCAGATATTTATTTCGTTTTCCTAAGGCTTCTAATAGTTCAATCACTTCTCTTTGAGAATGCATTGTAGTTGTCATGAGTGCTGATAGAGCTATTACATCTGCATTTACTTCTTCAGCTTTTTCAATAAATTTGAGTGAAGGAACATCTTTTCCTAAATCTAGGACTTCGAAACCTGAAACTTCTAGCATAATCTTAACTATATTTTTCCCGATTTCATGTATGTCACCAGACACTGTTCCTAATACAACTTTCCCCTTAACTTCGGTCGGTGTTATAGTACTCTTCTTTATATGTTCCGTTAAGACAGAGGTGGCAGCCCGCATTGCTTCTGCGGCACCCATGAGTGCAGGTAGAAAGATATCCATCCTATCGAATTTTTCTCCTATTTCCTCCATTGTTGGGTTTAAAACATCGTCTAACACTTTTAGGGGGTCAATTTGGGCTTCCAAAAGTTTTTTAGTTACCTGCTTGGCCTCTTCTGGTTTAAATTCTTCTATTGAATTTTTTAATGCTTCGTAAAGCTGCTCGATTGCCAATTTAATCACCTAATGTAGCATATTTTGCCTATATTAGCCTGCGTTTTAATTTCGAAGGAATGAATAGTTAATTTTAATATCTGATCTATAATCACAAATTAACATTTTCTCTATTTCTTTTCTTTGAGCTTCAATACTAGGATAAGAAGAAGTATAATGCTAAAAAGAGCTATTCGAGAGAAGAGATTAGCTTCTATGGGTGATTCTTTAGATTGTACAGTAAAATAGGTATTAGATTCTTCTACCATGAAATTATCAGTCAAAAAAAATTTCTGTCCTAACGTATCTTCCCCTATCAGTGTGTATGAATGATTTGCAGGAATAGATGGATAATATGTTAATTTCCAAGTTGAGAATTCATCATTGGTTTCATAAAGTTCAAAAGGAAAGAAATAATTTTCAGTTTGATCATATAGCTGAAAATTAATTAATTCTGTATGATAGCTGGTTGTAACTGCTGTAACAGTCAGTGGGTTTCCTAGCGTTATTAAGAAGTTGGAAAGCGTGTGATTGATTATAAGAGAACCTTCAACATCGAAAGAAATAACTTTAGTTTCAAATGCATTGTGAGATCCAAACATTTTTAGTGTAATATTCCAATAACCAAGATAATCAAGGTAAAAGGAAGATTTCCATTTTTCAAATTCTGATCCTGTATGAAAACAATTCAAATCAAAGAATTTGACGAATATAGTATTCTTATTAATAGGACTATTGATACATGCAACTAGATACCCACGTTCAATATTCTGACTATAGAGTTTTTTAAGTTCCACAATTAATTCCAATTTATTATTCACAAGATAGGATTCATTACATTTTGAGATCTTATCGATCTTCATTCTACAAGGCGTTTCGGAAAAACGAATCCATGAGTAGCTACTTTTGAGATTTAGTCTTTGATTACTTTCTTCAATCAATTCTCCAGTGCTTAACTCTCGGATTGAATAGTACCTAATAGCACAACTCTGAATGAATTTGGATTTGTAGAGAGCTCTTCCATCAAATTCAAGAGAAATAGTATGATAACCTCTTGAAAGGTTTGATTTAGAAACCGAGCTAGCTGTAATATAAATAAAAGGGTCTCTCTCTGTGAGTTGAGCATATAAATTAAAGGAGAAGCTGTTTTTAGTGACATTAACCTTGAAATTTACTCTCCATACCTCAAAAAACCCGTCATTATTAAGATCCACTCCAAAATCATTAGTAATTTTCACAACCCAAACCTGAGGAGGATCATATTCATACACGAATGGAAGATTATAATGAATGTTAGGAATGTTTTGATCAAAATAATAATCATCTATTTTAGAATAAATCTGAATATTATCAATAAAAACACCTGCTTCAGCTGGTAAAGTCCAAACAAAAGTATTCTTCAATGTAAAAGTTATATTTTGAAAACCTAAATCTAAATAATCAGAATAAGAGTAGTCCCATGTCTTAATAATATATGTGTCAGTGCCAAGAAATGCCTTAAAACTCACTGTGATCTCAATTAATTCAACCTCATAAACACAGACTTCAAATTTAAACAACACAGAATCAAATTTTCCATTTGCATCTAGATCCTCGCATTCATGAAAATATCTCCCAGTAAGTTTGATATCAAAAGGATCCCATTCCTCCCACGAGTAAAATTCTGTAGTATAGATAAATTCATCACAAATATCATAGTTACCATCACGTAATGAGACTCTAATAGAGTAAGATTGATTAATACCTTGTTCATGCAATATTTGTGCAGGGATTTTTACATCCACCCAACTCATTCCTATCCCAAGGTCATAACAAAACCTGCTTTCATATACTACTGTTGTAAAAACTTGAGCAAAGATTCCAATTATCTCCTCTTGATAAATATTACCACTAATTTCAACCTCAATTGATAGAATTAGAAAATCATAATCTCCATCTGAGTCTATATCCTCAGGAACTTCAATAACATTACCCGTAAGCCTAGGAGATGAAAGAATAGTTAAATTTGTAGAAAAAGAATCAGATTTTTCATTAGTTTTATAGAAAGAAGGATCGTCCGTAGAGAGCTGACAAATATTTAAGAATAGGATTATGAGAAAAATCATTATGAATTCTTTTTTCCCTGTCAGTTTCTCCACTTCGAGTAATTTTAACTGAGCTTAGTAGAATATTTAATCTTTAAAAATTTTATTAAGAAGCCTTAAATTTAGATTAACATTCTGTTTTATCCTTAAAAATCCCTGAATTTTCCTATCATTACATCTCATCATTCAGAAAACTCTTAGAAGAATATATTATCCTATTTGGAATCAATCTGAAGATTGTAAAGAAGATTAAATAAATTATTCTTTAAATTCAAGTGAAATCAGTTTAATCTCATTAGGATGAAATTTTAATTTCAATATACGGTGTACATTAAGAGGGTTTTCTTTTAGAGAACTATTTATGAGGATTTGACTTATACTTGTGATTTTACTTTCACATTCAATTGTAACTATAATTTCTTCTTCATAGAGATTATATAAAGTTACTAATATACTACTCTTCCGTACACGGAGTGAAGAAATCCTTATTCTGGGATCAGAGATTTTAAGCAGAGGTTGAAAAAGTTTTTTAGGTATTAATCTCTTTTCTAAATATATGACTTTAGATAATAATGAAAATGCTTCTGAATGGTCTGCACTCTTAGAAATTGGTTCCTGATTTGTATGACTTAGAATACTATATAAAAATACATATTCTTTATGTAATTCTTGGGCATTAGGGGTGGGAATAGCTGGACCAGCTAATTCAGGTCTTTCAGGGAAGTTTGATTGAGCCAGCCAGCCGATGGAGCGAAGTAATGTCATCGCTAAAACAGACTCATTAACTAATTCTACTTCTGGAAGGCCCCAATTCATTAAAGTGAAAGCAGCTTCACTATTAGGATCATTAATCCTAATAAATCGTTTTTGTGGTTGTATGCCAGATGGGGCTTCTAAATAACTTTCATCTCCAGTTGGGCTAGCAAAACGTTCAATAGTTCCAAAGTGAGTAGATGTATGGGTGTGTTGAGTATTAAAAGGTAAATCAAAACAAATTCTAAGGCGATGATCTTTGGCATTATTTATCAATGTTGTTTGTATATCTATTCGTTTAATATCATTATAAAATTTAAATTTACTGGTCACAGGAATTTTTACTGATCCAATTCTTTTTTCACGAGAAGAATCAACCTCTTGAAAGAGGTTTAGAGTCAAAGATTGTTGAATCTCATAAACGATAGGTCCTTTGAGTATCACTTCTCTTTTCACTGCTGAAATTCTTACAGATTCTGGGCCGATTCTTCCAAATGTATATTCATCTCCTCGATCGCCCCAATCTTCAAAGAAATGTAATTTTCTGAATTGAAGGTTCAATTCTTTATCAAATAAACTGAATGATCCATCCTTCTGAAATGATACTTCATAGGAGGGGTGAAAGACCTTATCCTTGGAAATTTGTATCAAGGTTTTATTATCAGGATTATTATCATCTGCAATAAGTTTTAGCTGTGAAAAACTCCAAGCTTGTAACGGAATAAGAGTAATATAATTCGTCTTCGTCTCTTTTGTAACGATAACGTGAAAATGACTATATTTTCCACTTTGTATACGTGAAAGAATGCTATCTTTCATTTGATCAATGTTAAAATCTCCAAGAGGTTTCTCTCCAACAATTAAACGAGCTTCACAAATCTTGGGATTGGAACTATCAAGAAATGATAGCTCATTAATATAAAAGGTCATTATTTTTCTTCCAGGTAACAATCTCATCAATGCGCGTAATTTTAAAGATCCAACAGTCATTTCCCAAAGTTTTTCACGAGAATCTTGAAAGGTTTGTAAATTATACCTCTCTCCATTTGAAGATATAATACTGTGATAATTTTTTTTTCCAGAAGCAGCAAATTCAACAAGAAGCGGAAGATCAGAACAATTTGTAGGATTGTATACAATAATGGAGTCTTCCCCTGATATTATCGCCTGTTCTTCCAAAAAATTTAGATTATCTTCTATCACGGTTTCTGCAATGGTTTGAGCCCAGGAATATCGAAATTTCATTTCTTCATGCGTTTGGTCAATAGAACATCCACAGATTGAGTCATGTGCTTGATTCTGTAAATGCCATTTCCACGCTTCTTCTAAAAACGAATATGGATACTCTTTCTTGAAGTAAAACCAATTATAGAAGCTTAAAGGTTCAGTATAATGAGTAAGAAGGTCCTCAATTCTTTGATTCCATTGTTTAATCCACATTCTGGTTGAATAGGTATCTGCTAAAATATGAGCACGAGCTGCAGATCTTAATTCACCAATATATTCGGGAGGTGTAAAATTTGATTTTTTAATCATATTTAGAAGAGTATCAATATAATTACCAAGAAGGGATAATTGAAAGGACATATTTTGTATTTTTATGTTTGGCAGAGTATTACATAAAAAGGGTGAAGGAAATTTGTGATCGGTACCATGAAGTAAGAGATAGATTGGTAATGGCGAGAAAGGTTCTAATTGAGTTACTAATGATTTTAGTTCAAGTTCTAATTCTTTTACATTCTCTGGAAGTAATGCAGCATTACCATATCCAAATGGTAGATAATTAGTGAATACTGGTTTTTCAGATAATGGATTACTTCGCCATAAAAAGGGAACAGTCTTTATTTCGGGTGGAACCCCTCGCCATACAATTATAGCTTTGAAATCAGTTAGATCTCCAATTAATTGGGGGATTACATTAGAGAATCCAAAAGTATCTGGTAAATATCCGATTTTCATTTGCTCTATTTGATATTTATCAGCTATCTGTTGACTATATTCCAAGTTGCGGATTAAACTTTCTTGATTCGCTAACCAAACATCAGGAAGGACATACCACGGTCCTACAGAAATTTTTCCATTTCTGATATGGTTCATTAGTTGTATTTTATTCTCAGGACGGATTTCCAAGTAATCATCTATAATAATAGTTTGACCATCAAAGGTAAAATAATATTCTTCAGTTTCCAAGATTTCTAATAAATTATCTACTAATTTTACTAATTTATGACGAAATTGTTGGAAAGATAGATACCATTCACGATCCCAATGAGTATGCGGAATAATGAACACTTTCTTTTCAGTATAGACTTGGGATTCAGATTTCTGATTCATACAATCACCCTATTAATCTTAGAAATAAGATTTAGAGCTCTAAGAATTCTATTCTTTTTTCATGTAGTTTCTTTAATTCTATTTGTTGCTCTTTAAATCGTCTGAAATCTAAAGGATATAGTTTAATGAATAATAGGCCAATAAAGATCCCTACACTGGGAATTATAGAGACTAATAGTGACAGTCCTACCTGTGCAGTTTCAGGCTGAATTTCACTTCCTGTTTGAAATCCTGTAAAGAGCTGAATAATTACTAATACAATTCCTGTTAACACAATACTCAACCGTGCAATGAAGGTCAAGATACCTGAATATGCTCCTTCCTGTCTTTTACCAGTCTGAATTTCATCATAATCTATAGCTGCTGAAATAGCAGGTTCGGTCATTAACATTCCTCCAACTCCGAATCCAGGTATCAAAGAGACAACAATCATTTGAATAATATCACGTACAAGGAAAAAGGGAAGAATACCAACTGCATAAATAGCCATTGCGAGCATTAATCCTTCTTTTGGTCCTTTCTGGGAATACGTGCGTTTCCAAAAGAGGATACTTGCAAGGATTCCTATAACAATCCCCACCATGGCTAAGCTTATCATTTCTTCTTCTAAATGGAGAGTAAATCGGGCATAAAGTGGAAAAACGAGCATGGTTAAACCAAAACTAAAATCTATCATTGCATAGGTCAAAGAGATCCAGATAAACGGTTTATTCTTGAAAATGGACTTAATTGCAGTCATAATGGGAAGTGGGTCATCAATTTGATACTCAGGGCGCTCTTTCGTCCCTAAAAGTGAAAGATACATTGTTATTACTGTAATTAGACCAAAAATTATGCCCATAATTTCCCAACCTAAATTAGCTGCAATTAATGGTGGAAAAATCACCCCAATCATTGAGGATGAAAAAGCTATAGTATCTTTTAAAGCAACGACAGAGGCTCTTTCCTGCTCACTCTGATACATCTCGGTATAGAGAGCAACCCAAGCTGAAATTGCGAATGTGAATCCTAGATCAAATAGAAATAACATCACTAAAGCATGTAAGAAAATAGAAAGAGAATTATCC